>CAXGSZ010000181.1:0-5618 GCA_964012455.1 uncultured Alphaproteobacteria bacterium | reverse complement strand
CCGCCAAACGCAACAATTTCGGACGCCCCACAATTTGATTCGAAACCAAAACATTGTGCACGCCGCCAGCCACCATGGCTTCCGCCTCGCCGACTTTCTGGCAGCACAGGCCCACGGCACCGCGCGCCATCTGTTCCAAGCCGATCACGGCGCATTTATGCGATTTTGAATGTGGCCGCAACTTGACGGGCTTATCCGCGATCGCCGCCGCCATACGATCAAGGTTCTGTTCGAAAGCATCAAGGTCGAGCAGCAGTGCCGGCGTATCAACGTCTTCCAGAGACATGCCAATTTCGGCAGGGGGCGTTGTCGTCATAAAAAATACTCCTATTCAGATCCTCTGAGCGAGAGTGATTGCTCTCCCACCATATTCTTGGCGATGACATCTTCAACTTCACTTATATCGAGGTCGTAATAACTGATCATTCCCTCACTTTGAGCGATAATCTCAACGATATCTTGAAGCTTCTTCAAGCGCTTGAAGGCATCACGCTGTTCGACACCAATCGCTTCACCGATCAGTTCCATGAAATTCAACACCTCGAAGGGCCAGTCCCATTTATGGCTGCAAAAATCCCATGGTAGGCCTGATAAATACCGGCAAGTGTGCCCACGCCTTCAACCTCCGCAGCTTTTAGCTGCAGGCCATGCAACTCGCGCCGATACTAAGGCAGCCCCGACAGGGAATTAAACATATATTCGGCGCGGGGTTGTTCCAGATCGACAAATTCGAGCCCGGGTATTGCTTCAAGGGTCTCCCAGACCGCTTCCGTGACACCAGCCGATTCCTGATGCTCGTGCAATCCGACGCGCCGTTCAACAAGATTATAAAATAATAGGCGTAAGCCCTTGAGGTATCGCTTGAGAAACACCGCCATCATTAACATGTCGAAACACACGGCCCTTTGCGCCTCCTCCTAAACGGGTAACGCCGTCGCACCGATCTGAATCATGCAGGTGGGACACCAAGAGACGACTTTGGAAGCGCCGGTCTCGGCAAATCGCTGAATTTTCCCATAGGCCTGTAGACCGGCGTTTTCAGTATCACCCAGTCGGAGTTGCAAAATACCACAACATTTGGACGGTCCATCGTAGACGGCGTAGCTGAGATCCAACGCATCAAGGAAATCATGATAAAACAGAGGGATATGCGGGGTGCGAAGAATGTTGCAACCGGTATAGAAGATCAACTCAGGTGGTGCGGAATCCGTCCACGGCTGGATAGAGACCCGGGCGAGATCTTCCGCGCTGAGCTGCAAGCGCGGCATAATTCGTGTCGCGCGTAACATATCCAAAAAAACTCTCTCGCCCCTGCCGTCGCCCTTCTTCACCGACATCACGCTTCAGCGACAGTCTGGCCAGGTTCATCATGAGCCGCGGGTCAACGCCATAGTCGCAGGCATCAATACAAAATCCACTGTGACTGCAAACTTCTACCCACTTGCGGGTTTCAGGCGTACCATCACCCGCACGAAGAATGTCGACAATACCGGTTATCACACTTTCCGGTTCGGCATCTCCGAGACCGGCGGGCGCCGCCATCGGGGATGCCTCGAAACACTTGCCGCAACGGGTGCAAGCATCCAAGTAGGAAGCGTACGCTCTTCCAGACTGACCTTGAAGTCCCTGGTGCCCTCCATCGCGTCTTCCCGTTGCCGAATACCGGATCAGTTCAAGTAATCCGGGTCATCCTTGTCGAGCATCCGCTTCAAGGCTTCGAAATGCAGCCTGGCCGTCTCCGCCTCGCCGCCCATCTGGTTATATGTCATCTCGACTATCTTCTCTGGAATGCGACGATAAGGCCGCCCGGTCGATTGCGCGAGGACCTGAAACATCGCTGCACGTTCCAAGTAATAGAGATCATCGAAGGCCTCCGCGATGTTCTGTCCGACGACGACAACGCCATGATTTGCAAGGAACATAACGCGCTTATTACCGAGCTTCGCAGCAATGCGCTGCCCTTCGTCCTCGTCTAGCGCCAGCCCGTTATATTCGTCGTCATAGGCGATCTGATCGTGGAAGCGAATCGCGTTCTGCTCGACTGGCTCGATTCGCCCCCCCTCTAACATGGAAATTGCCGTTGCATACGGCATATGCGTGTGCAGAACGACCTTGGCGTGCGGCGCGGCACGATGGGTCTGGCCATGAATGAAAAGCGCGGTCGGCTCAACAGGATGCGACCCCTCCAAAACTTTCCCTTCTGCATCGCATACCAGAATGTCCGAAGCCCGAATTTCGGACCAATGCAGGCCATGAGGATTGATCAGAAAGGTGTCATCGTCTAAAGCGATGCTGAAATGGTTGCTGACCCCCTCGTTGAAGCCGAAGCGAACGGCCAACCGATATGCGGCGGCGAGATCGATACGCATTTGTGTGACATCGTCCATAGGGCACCCCTTTTCGCCGATTTCGCCAGATAATAGGATGTAAACGAACGCTCGCAAGTGCTGCATGAAGAAGATACCAATCCATGATCCCACGCTATAGTCGACCCGAGATGACAGAAATCTGGGAACCGGAGAACAAGTTCCGCATTTGGTTCGAAATCGAGGCGCACGCGTGCGATGCGCTCGCCGAACTCGGCGTCATCCCGAAAGAAGCCGCCAAGGCTATCTGGGAACGTGGCAAATTCGAAGTCGAGCGCATCGACGAAATTGAGCGCGAAACTAAGCATGATGTCATTGCCTTCCTGACAAACGTCGCCGAGCATGTCGGTCCCGAAGCGCGGTTCCTGCACCAGGGCATGACGTCGTCGGATGTTCTGGACACCTGCCTCGCGGTTCAACTCAAACGGGCCGCGGACATCCTTCTGGCGGACCTCGACTGGTTATTAGACGTCCTCAAGCGCCGCGCCTACGAGCACAAGGAGACCGTCTGTATCGGACGCAGCCATGGTATCCATGCGGAGCCGACGACCTTCGGCGTCAAATTGGCTGGGCATTACGCGGAGTTTGACCGCAACCGAAAGCGACTGGTCGAGGCACGGGCAGAAATCGCTACCTGCGCCATCTCAGGTGCGGTCGGTACTTTCGCCAACATAGACCCTCGGGTCGAGGAATATGTTGCTGAAAAGCTCGGCCTTGTCGCGGAACCGGTTTCCACACAGGTCATCCCGCGGGACCGGCACGCCGCCTTCTTTGCGACGCTTGGCCTGATAGCATCGTCCATCGAACGTCTCGCCGTCGAAATCCGTCATCTCCAGCGCACGGAAGTCCGCGAGGCGGAAGAGTTTTTCTCGGAGGGCCAGAAAGGGTCGTCGGCGATGCCGCACAAGCGCAATCCCGTGCTGACCGAGAACCTAACTGGCCTCACCCGTGTCGTCCGATCCGCTATCGTGCCAGCGATGGAGAATGTCGCCCTTTGGCACGAACGGGACATTTCGCACTCTTCCGTGGAACGCATGATCGGCCCTGACGCAACGGTCACGCTCGATTTCGCACTCATGCGCCTTGCCGGCATGATGGACAAGCTAATCGTCTATCCGGACATGATGATGGCCAACCTCGACCAGTTGAAGGGATTGGTGCACTCGCAGCGGGTGCTTCTCGGCCTCACGCAGCGAGGTATGAGCCGCGAAGACGCCTATCAGGCCGTGCAGCGGAACGCGATGGATGTTTGGAAGGGAAATGCGGCGTTCTTAAATCTTTTGAAATCCGACCACGATATAGGCGAGTATCTCAGCAATGATGAACTCGAGGAGCTGTTCGATCTCGGATATCACACAAAGCATGTGGACACGATTTTCCGCCGCGTCTTCGGCGAGTAGGGCAACCTGCCTCGCATTGGCGATAGCCGTCGCAATCACCGTCACCACGACGGTGTCGTTGCCAGCGCGAAGCCAGTCCGTCGACACCCAGGCGGTCGAAAGGTCGATTCGACTACTGCGTATTGCCGCCCTGAGCCTGAAGGGCATCCCGGATCGAGGCCGCGCATTTTACGGTCTAGTGGAGGCTCAGCTGCGCCGGGGAAAGCTCAAGGCCTCTCGAATCGAATACAAGAATATCCGCGATCGGCTTTGGCGCGTCCGTGCCGGTATTCTGACGGCCGACTATCACCTGCGGAAGGGCCGGAAGAAGACCGCCCGGCGGACGCTGGCAGACGCCGTGAAGCAAGTACCGACAAAGGGACGCCGTCGCGGCGCTAACGACACCTATCTCGAGATTGCGATCCGCCAAGCCGATATGGGCGACTATCAGGCTGCCTTCGCGACAGCCCGGCGCATTTCCATATCGATTGAACGTTTGGACGCCTATCTGCTGATTGCCGACAAGGCGGCAATCAGTCGCGATGCAAAGACGGTCGCGTCCTCGAAAAAGATGTTTGCGGATGCGTTTACACTCGCCAAGACCCTCAAGGGAGGTGCAGAAGAAGCAGCGAATGTCCTTTTGCAAATCGCGTCGGCACAGATCGACGCCGAACACAACAAGGACGCGCTCATCACACTTCGGCATCTGCGGCCGATTCTCCTGAAGAGCGAGTTTGACAACTGGCCTGACCGGGTCGCTGACATGGCCGGCGGGTTTGTGCTTGCGGGGGATAACAACTCCGCAATGTTGATCGTGCGGAGCATCAGCGATATCGGGCATCGCGCCAAGGCAATGTCGGAGGTTGCGCACGCTATTGGTCATCGTGGAAATATCGAAGCCGCGACCCCGCTTTTCAGCCTCGCCTTTCAGGACACACAACGTCTTGCCGGAGACGAAAACAAATTTCGCGTTATCCAGCATATGGTGGTTCGCCAGGCGAAACTCGGTCGCCATGCTGACGCATTCAAAATGGCAGGATACGTTCGCGACCGACGGATGCAGGCGCTCACCATGCTAGGTATGGGCAAGGCCATGCTGGAAATCGAAGACTACGTAAATGCGGAGAAGGTAACCGGCTTCATTCCCTATATCGGCATGCGGGCGCAAATTTTCACCGCTCTGGCCAACGTCAACGGCATCGCCGGCCAGCGAAAGGTTGCAAGTTCGCTGCTTGCAAAAGGGCTTGCAGATACCCCCTTAAAAAAAATCAACCCGGAAAGTTTGGAAGCAGCCCTGATCCGTACCATAGAGGTTCAAAGCCGTTTCGGCGATCCATCCGCAGCTGAAAAGCTATTTAAGCGGATCCGGAATCTTTCAAAGCTGTTTGAGACCGCCGAACCGCGCGTCAAAGTGATGTCGCAATTGGCAGTCGCCCTGGCCAAGATCGACAAGAAGAAAATCGCACAGGAAGATATGGATGTTGCCTGGCGTCTGGCTTGGCGCGATACGCATCACGAACAGTTTGCCGATATGCTGTCCTATATAACAGACGCGCAATTGGCAGCAGGCTTCGTTCGGCAGGCCTTCGACACAGCAGCACGCATTCCCGACGAAGAAGCACCTCCGTCACGCCAAGGTAAGGAGAACATCGACGCATCAAAGCCTTTCGAATCTCCGCGTAACCGGGCATTGCGGAATGTCGCTATGGCCGCGGGCGAGATGGGCCAGCCGGATTTGGCCATCCGGGCCGTCCGCGCGATCGCGAACGAGACTGCACGCGCCTATGCGATCTCGCGTATTGCTGTCGCTATCGCTGACGCGGAAAGTCGCTAGCTGGCGCGAGCGCTTTTCTGAGAGTTGGTCGCGGGCCAC
>CAXGSZ010000180.1:0-5624 GCA_964012455.1 uncultured Alphaproteobacteria bacterium | reverse complement strand
CTACTGCCCGCCACTCGAAACCTTGAAAAACTCGGGGTCCGCACCGACGGAAAGGCGCTACCAAAACAGCTGTCGGGATTTCAGTTGATAGAGAACGAATCGGACGCCCTGATCGACGGCGAGGCGGCGGAAATCGAAACTCCCGAACAACTAACCCTGCCGGGTAACGAGAGGGATTAATTTACCTTTCGGGTAGGCCGGGATCTAGCGGAACTTAGAACGGATCCCGCTTCGCCGGATGCCGACACCTTGACCTGCCGTATAGTCTGGTGATCGCTCCGGCTTTGTGCAGCTGGGATTCGGAAAGAATGCACCACTCGCCGATCATCGCTTCCGTGACTTCTACAGTTACCGGTTCTGCCTTCGCGTTATTCAAGATAATTTCATAGACTGCTTTCGCCATGCCCTTGGGTAGGCCCTGTATGCGATAGTCCGCACGTTTCCGCCGGGCGGTCACATCGCGCGCGTGTCCCATAACGGGCCGGGCAAGCTCGCCTTCAGGAAGATGGCGCCGGTGGCCTTAACCGAGCAGCAGTCCGCCGCCATAAAGCCGCGCGACACCACCCGGCAACGGTATCCCGAGCCCGTTCGCCTTCTCGTTCGCAAAGGATATCCGCGCCACGGCGATGCGCCACGTGTCGAAGAGGATAGCCTTCTCCGCGGAACCTGCCCGCAGATCGAGAGGGTGCGGCAGGCCTTATACGAAGACTTCCGATGTCGCTATCGGCGCACCGGCGCGGGACAGACCTCCTGCCGCCATGAACCGCATCCCCGCCTTCGTCTGACGGAGCGGCCGCGCGCCAGTCAACACCTGGTTCAAACCGTCCGATAAGAGCCGAACCGAGGCATTCAGAAAATCCCCGCCCATCGGGGCCCGGACTGATGCGTGTCCTTGAATGCGCGCTCATCGTTCCGACGGGTCAACATGAAGGGCATAATTCGCTGATCCGCCAGGTCCCCGTGCGAGATAGGTGAGACGGTAGTCTTTGTTCGCGGTGCGCGACCCTTTGAGATCAAGTTCCAATATAAGCTTAAGCAGGTTGCCTGGCGGCAGCGCGGGAACCGTAATGCGCACTGGCGTCGCGACCTCGACATGCCCATCCAATTCCACAAGCGGTTTCGGTTGCGCGCGAAACAGCTTGGCCGGCCGCACGACTTACTCCCCATTGGCGGGGTTCACCTTAACGACTGAGACGGTTTACCTGGCAAATAGGGATGAGACCGGTTGGCGAAACCGTAAGCCCTTGAGCACGGCCCAGCTCTCCTCGGGAAACGCTGCCACAACCGTCTCGGGATGGATTCCGCGCGGTAAATTGTCGACACGGAGTTCGCCTGTCCCCTTTCGAACGCGCACCGAACGCACCCCTTAGACAAGTGCGTATCCGCTTTCGTGGATCGCGAGAGAAGCCGATTGTCCTCAGACCGGCGTAATCAGCCATGCCTATGACGCCTGACGTGCTGGAGATATTGCATACAAACTCCTATCCGACTGAGCGCCGCGACCGAAGGGCGGTTTCCAACGTTCCGTCGTCAAGATAATCTAGTTCACCACCAACCGGAACGCCATGCGCCAACCGCGTCATCTCAACGCCGGTCTCGGCAATTCGGTCGGCGATATAATGGGCCGTCGTCTGGCCATCGACGGTCAGGTTCATTGCGAGAATAACTTCGCGCAGGTCGCCGACCTCGGCCCGCGCCACCAGACCGGTGATGTTGAGATCCTCCGGTCCGACCCCGTCGAGCGCGGAAAGCCGGCCGCCGAGGACGTGATAGCGGCCCTTGAAGGAACGCGTCCGTTCCAACGCCCACAAGTCGGCCACGTCCTCCACAACACAGATCAGGGTGCGGTCGCGGGACTCATCCATGCAGATGCCGCAGGGTTCCACCGTGTCCAGGTTTCCGCAAGTGCCACACACTAGAATGGCGTCGGCGGCGTTGCTTAAGGCCTGCGCCAAAGGCTGCATCAGACTTTCCCGCCGTTTGATCAAATGCAGCACGGCGCGCCGCGCCGAGCGCGGTCCCAAACCGGGTAACCCGGCCAACAACTGAATCAGGCGGTCGATTTCGGTCATATGCCGGTCAGAACGGGAATTTCATACCTGGCGGAAGTGGCAATCCGCCCATCAGCTTCTGGGTCTCGTCCTGGACTCGCATCTCGATCTTCAACTTGGCGTCATTATGCGCGGCGACGATCAGGTCCTCCAAAATCTCAGCATCTTCCGGTTTGACGAGAGACGGATCGATCTTCAAACGCTGCATCTCGCCCTTGCCATTGAGCACGACGGTCACAAGGCCTGCGCCAGCGACACCCTCGATCTCAATGGCGACGAGCGACTCCTGCATCTCAGCCATCTTCTCCTGCATTTCCTGCGCCTGCTTCATCATCTGGCCGAGATTTTTCATGGATCAGTCCTCATCATCGCTATTGTCATCATCGTCCAATGGACCAGCGTCGGGAATCTCCGCCGGCTCGCGGTTCGTCACCTTAGTCACCGCAGCGCCCGGGAAGGCGTCCTTCACGGCACGCACGAGATCATCCGATTCCGCTTCGTCAATCAACCTCTGATCTTCGGCGCGCGCCTGGTCACCCAAGGTCTCTTCGCCGGTCTCGCCGGACACCGTGACCACCCAGCGGCGCCCCGTCCACTCCCCAAGAAAGGCGGAGACGCGATTGACGAGATCGCGCGGCGCATCGGCAGTCGGACGAACTTCGATTCGACCAGGCTCAAAGCGTACCAGATGGACGCTGTTCTGAAGGTGCGAGTACAGGATCATTTCACGCCGTTCTCGGAAGAGATCGACGATGGACTCGAAGTTGCCGGGCTGCGGAGTGCCCGGTTCCGGATCCGCCGGCACAGATTCCGCGATCGCAACGGCCGGCGATGTACCCGCACTCGCGGTGGGGCCACCACCAGGCGGTGCGGAATCGGGCGGCGGGGGGCCTGGCGGTGGCGACACCGACGATCCCGATTGCGGCGCGGACGACGGAACGGGCGCCGCTGGATCGCCCGAAGATGCGGCGCCGGTCAATTGCCGCACAAGTGCCGCCGGAGACGGCAGAACGGAAGCATGCGCCAAACGCACCAATGCCATCTGCGCAGCCTGCACAGCATTAGGTGCCGACTGAACTTCACCAACACCTTTCAGCATGAGCTGCCAGGCGCGGGTTAGGATCGGCATCGAGAGCTTGGTCGCCATGTCCTTGCCACGGGTCCGCTCAAGCTCTGGAGTGTAAGCCGCGTCGACCACCGTCGGGGCGGTTTTAATGCGGGTCAACCAATAGACCACGTCGAGAATATCCTGGAGCACGACGAGCGGATCGGCGCCGTCGTTATACATCGTGTCGAAACGGTCCAAGGCATCGGCGATGTCGCCAGCCATGACCTGATCGAACAGGTCATAGACCTGTGCCCGGTCCGCTAGCCCCAGCATGTTGCGCACCGCCTCCGCATCCAGCTTGTCCGTCCCCGGAGCCAGCACCTGATCGAGCAGTGACAGTCCGTCGCGCACTGACCCATCGGCGGCGCGCGCGATCAAGTGCATGGCATCGTCGTCGACCGCGACGCCTTCTTTCCCTGATACC
Organism: uncultured Alphaproteobacteria bacterium; assembly: GCA_964012455.1. GTDB lineage: Bacteria > Pseudomonadota > Alphaproteobacteria > UBA8366 > UBA8366 > UBA6544. The sequence goes on along the minus strand of CAXGSZ010000180.1, from coordinate 2,041 downwards.
CATTTAAAATGTTCCGCCAAGCGTTCCAACTCGACACGCCGCAGATCAAACCGCTGACAACGTGACAGAACGGTAACCGGCACCTTGCGAATTTCCGTCGTCGCGAAAATAAACTTCACGTGCTCGGGCGGTTCCTCAAGTGTCTTCAGCAACGCATTGAACGCATTGCGCGAGAGCATGTGCACCTCGTCGATGATGTACACCTTGTAGCGGGCTGACACCGGACGATAGCGCACGCCCTCGATCAACTCGCGCACGTCGTCCACGCCGGTGCGGCTTGCGGCATCCATCTCGATCACATCAACGTGCCGGTCGTCTCGGATCGACACGCAATTATCGCATACGCCGCAAGGGTCGACCGTCGGCCCTCCCGTACCGTCCGACCCGATGCAATTGAGCGCCCGGGCGATGATCCGCGCGGTCGTCGTCTTTCCAACTCCGCGGACACCAGTCAGCATGAAGGCGTGCGCAACACGGCCCGTCTTGATGGCGTTCGACAGCGTACGTACAAGCGCGTCTTGACCGATCAACGCCTCAAAGCTCGACGGCCGGTATTTCCGGGCAAGGACGCGGTATTCGGAGCTGTCAGCGGTCTCTGCCATATGCGCTCGCCGGTCGCCGGCGGCCTCGCAGTGAAGGAAGTGGAAGACTGGACAAACGACCCGGGTCAAAAACTCGTTACGGCTGCTTCCTTCCGGACCTGACCGGGTTGGCGAGAAGCCCGTCCATTCGCCAGTCTCCCGAACTAAATATATCAACATCCAACGGGTACAGCGCAAGCGCCGCGTGCCCGACATTGCAAAGAAAACGGCCCCGTAGGAGATTGCACCGCCATGAGAGCCCCAAATTTCTATGTTTCCGCCGAGGTCGAACGCTGGAGCGAGCGGCGGCGAGACGACAATTGGATAACCGAACGATTATCTTCGCCTCGGAGCTACCTACTGCCAATCTGGCGGAGTCGCAGCCTGATGGCTTTGGCAGATACTATGACGCCAGCCTTCGTGCCGGTCACCGAAGCAGCGCTGATGCACTGCCGCGACCCCATCTTCCTCGGTCTATGGCAGGAAGAGGCCTATTTCGCCGCCGACGTTTCACACCACGAGGATCCGCCGTTTAGCAAATTCGGTGCTTATCGCGACTTGCGCGAAGTTGGCCCGCTGATGGATGCCGAGGAGGCGGCTATCCTCGCTTATGCCCGCGCCATGACGACCTGGCAGAGCCGCCACCAGTTTTGTGGCCGCTGCGGCGGTCCGACGGAAAGCCGTGAAGCCGGACACATGCAGGCGTGCACCAACCGGGATTGCGGTTTCTTGTGTTTTCCCCGCACCGATCCCGCAGTCATCATGTTGATCCACGACGGCAATGACCGTTGTATCCTGGGGCGGCAAGCAGTTTGGCGGAGCGGCCAGCATTCCGTCCTGGCCGGTTTCGTCGAGCCCGGCGAAAGTCTCGAAGACGCGGTCGCGCGCGAAGTCTATGAAGAGGTCGGCGTGCGCATTACCGATGTGCAGTACCATTCCTCCCAGCCGTGGCCGTTCCCGTCGTCGATCATGCTCGGCTTTTGGGGCCGGGCGACCGAGGTCAATCTAGAGGTCGACACGTTCGAGCTGGAGAGCGCACGCTGGTTCAGTCGCGACGAGATTCGCATCTGCCCTCAAGACGATACGTTCCGCATGCCACGCACGGATTCGATATCGCGCCGTCTGATCGAGGACTGGGTCACCGAAGGCTAGTTGGCCCCGCCCCAACGCCGCGGGTGGGCCGGGTAGACACCGAGGATGCGAACTTCGCGGCTGAAAAAGCCGAGTTCCTCCAAAGCCAGACGGACCGAGGTGTCTTCCGGGTGGCCGTCAATATCGGCGTAGAACATGGTCGCGGAGAAGGCGCCGCCGACCATGTATGATTCAAGCTTTGTCATGTTGACGCCGTTGGTGGCGAACCCGCCGAGCGCCTTGTACAGCGCCGCCGGCACATTGCGAACGCGAAAAATGAACGTCGTCACCGCCGGCCCGGCATCGAGATCCGGATCGATCGGTTCTTT
>CAXGSZ010000179.1:0-5631 GCA_964012455.1 uncultured Alphaproteobacteria bacterium | reverse complement strand
CTGCGGAATCTACCGTCAATTCGTTGCTATATCAGTAGCCGTTGAGGACAAGGAACGAACGAAATGAACGATGTCTCGCTTGATAACAAATGGATCGGCCAGCGTACCCTGCGCCCCGACGGGATCGAAAAAGTCACTGGCTCCGCGCAATACGCAGCTGATTACGCCATGCCGGGCATGGTCTATGGTAAGGTGCTGCGAAGCCCGCATGCGCATGGGGTGATCAAGAGCATCGATACGTCCAAGGCGGGAAAATTGAAAGGCGTTCTGGCGGTGATGACTGGTGATGATCTGCCGCTTTTGCCGTTGGATGAGCCACTGCCGAACGGTCCCAATGATATTCGCTGGATATCCCGTGGCTGCATGGCGCAAGAGAAGGTCCTCTATACAGGCCATCCTGTCGCGGCGGTCGCGGCGATCTCGCCGAGCATTGCTGCGGCGGCGCTGAAACTGATCGAGGTCGATTATGAAGTGCTCCCGCATGTCATCGATGTCGACGAGGCGATGGCACCGGATGCGCCGATTTTGCATGATTGGATTGAAACCGACGGCATCGACGGTCAAACGAATATTTCCGACATCATGACGGTAAAGACCGGCGATGTCGAACAAGGCTTTTCCGAGGCCGACTTAATTGTCGAACGCGACTTTAAATCTGCTGCAGTGCATCAGGGTTATATCGAGCCGCAGGCGTGTGTCGTCAGCTACAAGCCGGATGCCCAATCCCTTATATGGAGCAGCAGCCAGGGACAATTCATGGTCCGCAGCATGACCGCCAAAATTGCTGGTCTGGCAACAGGTGACATCAAGGCTATTCCTGCTGAAATCGGCGGTGGTTTTGGTGGCAAGACTATCGTCTATCTCGAACCGGTCGCAATGATCCTGTCGAAGAAATGCGGCCGGCCGGTCAAGATGCAAAACAGCCGCGAGGAAGTATTCCAGAGCACCGGACCAGCGGCCGGCATGTCCGCCTCTCTCAAAGTCGGCGTTACCAAGGACGGTAAACTGACAGCGGTGTCAGGCACCTACAACTTCCAGGCGGGCTGCTATCCGGGTTCGCCGGTCGGCCGGGCCTGCCATTTCTCGTTCTCTTGCTATGACATCCCGAATGCCGACTTGAAGGGGCTGGACGTTGTCTCAAACCGTCCAAACGTAACGGCCTACCGGGCGCCCGGCGCACCGCAAGGAAATTACGTTTTCGAAGCCATCCTGGACGAAATCGCCGAGGAACTCGGCATGGATCCGTGGGAATTGCGTTTGCGCAACGCCCTATCAGCCGACAAGCCGACGATCTACGGTGCCAAGATCGGCGAGGCTGGGATCCAGGAATGCATTGATTCGGTCCGCACTCATCCCAACGCGAAAGCGGAACTTGGCCCGAACCAAGGACGTGGCATTGCAATCGGCTATTGGGGCAATGCGGGTGGCGAGTCGAGCGCGCAGCTTAACATCAACGAGGATGGCACAGCGCTGATCATTACCGGGCATCCGGATATCGGCGGCAGCCGCGCATCGATGGTCAACATCGCGGCTGAGAAACTGGGCATCGACTATCGTGATGTCAGCGCCCAGATTGGCGATACTAACAATGTCGGCATCAGCGCGGTCACCGGCGGTAGCCGGGTAACCTTTGCCGCCGGCATCGTTGTCAACGAGGCCACCGACGAAGTCATCCATATCCTAAAGAGCAGGGCAGCCAGTATTTGGGGCATTGATGTTGAAGCAGTGGAATGGTCCGACGGCGCCGCGCATCCGGCCGGCCAGAATGCGGGCGAATTTGATCCGATGACCCTAAAAGAAATCGCGGCGAAGGCCTTGTCGACCGGAGGTCCGATCATGGCGGCTGTGTCGAAGAACACGACAGGACACATGGGGGTCGTCGGGGCACATATGGTCGATGTGGAAGTTGACCGGGAAACCGGGCATGTCAAAATTTTGCGTTATACCGCTAGTCAAGATGTCGGCCGGGCGATCCACCCCTCCTATGTGGAAGGCCAGATTCAGGGTGGCGTCGCTCAGGGCGTTGGCTGGGCGCTGAATGAAGAGTTCATCTACGACAAGAATGGCCGCTTGGATAATGCTGGTTTTCTCGATTATCGGATACCGGTTGCCTCTGACTTGCCGACAATTGACGCGGTGTTGGTTGAAGTTCCCAATCCGGATCATCCCTACGGTGTGAAGGGCGTCGGTGAAATTCCGCTGGTACCACCCTTGGCGGCGATTGCCAACGCCATCAACGCCGCTGTGGGCAAACGTCTTTATGAACTGCCGATGTCACCTCCCAAGGTATTGGCGGTTCTGGACGCATAAGACGAGAGGGTTTCTCCTTTGGTTGTTAAACTTTAGCTTTATACCTTCTCAGGCCGTGCGGAGCGGGCTGATTACGTCAGACTCGGGATTCCTGATGACCTCATTGTTTCTGGATGTGAGTCTCAGTCTCTTCATGACCTTCCGCCATCGACGGAGAGAATTTGACCAGTTATCCATCCGGCCGCGTCACTCGCCAGAAATAGGATTGCCGTCGCTATATCTTCGGCGGCGCCAAGCCGCTTGGCATGAAGGCCTTCGATGAGACGCTCTTGCCCTTCTACACCGTAGCTGTCCCATTGTTGTCGACTTGCGGGATTGGACAGCACGAAGCCTGGAGCGACGGCGTTGACCGTTACGCCTGCGGGCCCGAACTCCCAGGACAATTGCTTGGTCAAGCCCACCAGTGCGTGTTTAGCCGCTGTATAGGCTTGAATGCCGGTTCGGCTGGGACGGAGGCCTGCCCCCGACGCGACGAACACGATCCGCCCGCGGCGGCGTGCGACCATCCCCGGCCCAATCGCCTGGGCAAGCCAGAAGGCGGCGTCGACATTTGCGGCGAAGACATCACGCCATTCCCCTTCAGAAACGTCCGAGATCGGTTGGCCGACCTGTCCCCGCACACCGCCAGCGGCACTCGCGAGGACTTCGATAGGTCCATACTTTATTTCAATATTCTCGATGGCCGTTGTGACCGCCGTGCGATCGCCAAGGTCTACGGTGCTATAGGTGGCACCGATATCTGAGGCATTTGACGCCAGTGCTGTCTCATTGATGTCGAGAAGATGTAGTCGCGCACCCGCCGTCTTGAAATGTTCTGCGGTCGCGCGGCCGATCCCCTGTCCTGCGCCTGTTACCAGGACGAGACGGTCGTCGAACCGGATGTCCATTCTCGTGTGTTCTCCCTCTATCTTCGCAATAATGATATTGTAGGCCGGTTGCGCTACATCCACTTGCGACCTCTTTTCCATGCAATTCTGAATGCCAAACTTTTGCAACCTGTCGAAGGGTGCGGGCCAAAGAGAATTGGTGGCGGCCAGCCGCACAGTTAATAATAATTCGCAATTGCAAAAATAATCTCTATCGGCTATTACGCATTTGAGACGCATCCGCAATGTTTTTAACCGTTATTTAAGGAGGCTTGCTGAATGACCGCCCGTGAAATGACGGATCTAGCTCTCTTGGGGGTATCCCGGCAGGGACCTGTTCTTGTGACCCGTGTCATAAATGTCCTGCAGTCATTGATACCGGACCTTTGGCGCCCCACCGTGAGTGTGATTGAAGGTGCGATCAAACGAAATTTAGATGTGGGAAACCTGCAGATCGCCGAAAAGGAGGCCGAGGAACCAACGTTAATTCTGACACCCAAGGGAGAAGGCGCGCTCGTGGCCTTAATAAGGGCTGATCCCGATGATCTCGGGCATGCCATGTCATATGCGGCGGACGCAATAAAAATTTATTTTCTCGACACGGCTGACGCAGAGACCGCCGGTTTCGTATTGCAACGTCTAAAAGATAGGACTGAACGCCGGCTTTCAGAATTCAAGTGCCGGAGCGTCAGCTATCCCAACAAAGGTCGATTCACACGTTTGTGGATCGGATTGGAACAGCATCGCTTGGAAGGCGTTTCCCATATGATTGCATTGGTAAACCGTGATTGTGCGGCCGAGGCCAGCCGCACTCAAACGATCGCTAAAGCGGCTGAATAGCGGCCGTCTGACGCGTCAGGTGACCTGAAATGTGCCAAGTATGTGAACAACGAGAAAGAGACTACAAGACTTCAGGAAAACGGCGTCCAATCTGGGAATTGCCCAGAGGGTGGCACTGCTCGGTTATTGGTACTTGCTGGTCACTTGGCGATCTGCTCGGCCTTGCTAGAAAGTTGTCGCTAAAACCTAAGCCGGGATTTTCGGCCGACTATCAAATCCATGGTTTCTTCACCCAACAAGCGAGTGAGCCCAACGATACGGCAAAAATGTTGAACAGGCTCTTAAATCGTCGTTATGTAACTGCGATCGGTAAGTCGCGCGCTTTGAAGACGACCGAAGAGCTTAAGAGCTTCTGGGCGGAGGCGCTCGAGGCAGGGGACATTCCAGGTCCCTACTGGGTCCTCCTTGGTCATCCCTGCGCCTCTTACGACCTCTCGGAGCGCGCATTTGCGGAAGTTTACATGATCTCGCATATCGTCGGCGCGTCCAACCGGGCGGATATCCGCAAGATTCAGCCGTTCGAGGAGGAACAGGTTCGGTTCCGCAAAAATTTCGCGAGGCAACGACGCCGAAATATCGAGCGCTTACGGGAAAAAGATCGGGAAATCCAGAAATTACAGCAACAAGCCAGGGAGCTACGTTCTAGAATCGAGCTGTTCGATCGAAAGGCTCAGGACGCTATCCAGTGCAGCATACCGGATACGTCATTTCTTGAAACGGAATTGGGACATTTGAGCGAAAAAGTGGCGGACTCGGCAGGGGTAATCGCCGAACTTAAATTATCCAACAAGAGGTACGCGGAACTCGTCGACGCGTTGCATGAGGAAAACAAGTCATTGGAGCTAGCTTGGCTACAAGGCGAGAATACCGAATGCGTTGATGGACCGTTCGATCTCAAAGGCTGCCGCATCCTCTACGTGGGTGGCCGCCCGAAAACTGTTCTGCGATTACGCTCGCTGGTCGAGAGTTGGAACGGCGCACTGGCTCACCACGATGGTGGACTTGAAAGATCGATTAGCGAACTTGCCCGCGCAGTCGCGACGACGGATATCGTAATTTTCCCGACTGACTGCATCAGCCACGATGCGGTCAGCACTGTCAAACGGCTTTGCCGCCAATCCACCAAACCATACAAACCCATAAGATCTTCCGGGATTGCCTCCTTCGTGTCCGGACTGAAGAAGACTTTGGACCGCACTTCCCAACCGATGGTGGTGGAATGAAGAAAGTATTGCTTGCGTATCCGCGCTCGCCGAAATGCGGGGTCCCGGATATAATAACTCGAGAATTGACCGCAGCTAGATCAACGCGGCCGAATGGCGTGTGTCGGCATGTTGGTCGTAACTGCCAAACTCTGTGAGGATTTATGCAAATGGAAACAGGATTTTATATTGACGGTCAGTGGGTCGCGCCGAGCGTCAATCGCGAGCTTGAAGTCATCAATCCGGCCGACGAAACGGCCTTTGCAGTGATATCCTTGGGCTCCGAGGTGGATGTCGATCGCGCAGTCACCGCTGCCCGCGCTGCTTTTCCGGCGTGGAGCGAAACACCTCACGAAGAACGGCTGGCCAAACTCGAAGCCTTGGCAGAAATCTATAAATCTCGGTCCGACGAG
>CAXGSZ010000178.1:0-5634 GCA_964012455.1 uncultured Alphaproteobacteria bacterium | reverse complement strand
AAGGAAAAGCCGAAATCGCCTACGACCATGCCGGTAACCCACTCCAAATAGCGAGTGAGCACCGGTTTATCGAATCCGTACTGCTCTCGCAGGAATTCTATATGCTTCTGGTCGACCGTTTCACCCTGCGCCTGCAACTCTGAAATGTAACTTTCCAAATAGTCGCCGGGCGGCAGCTCGATGATCAGGAAAACGATAAGGCTGATAGCGAGCAGCGTCGGGATCATAATGAAAAGCCGGCGGACAAGGTAACCGAGCATCAGTCTTCGACCTCGCTGACAAGAGTTGTTCTACCTCGCATTTCATTCACGACTTGTCGCCCTTTTCTTCCGAGAGCCAGAAGGTCGCTGGCTTGTAGATGCCGAAATAAGCGCCCGGATGCCAATTATAGACGCCCTCAGCTGGAACGTTTCGCAATTTATTACTGATAACGACCGGTTGCATGGCACCGTTGACAAGCCCGATGACGAAAACATTGTCGGCGTGTATTTGTAACACCTCGTGCCATATCCTGGATTTTTCGGAAGCGGATGTCGCATTTGTCCATTCTTCATTCAAAGCGACAAGACGCCTTGCCGACTTGAGTTCCGGCATTTCGCCAGTTTTTCCACCAGATTGCACAAAGTGCCCCCAGCGTGGCCACTGTAATTGCAACCTGTTGGAGGGACTAAATTCGCTTGGGCTCATTAAGGCGGTTGGGATTCCATTGGATACCCCGGACCATATCGACATGATCGTATTGCCCGAATAAATCCGCTGCCGGAAGACTTCTCGCTGTGAAGGCTTGCTTAGGAGTTTGACCCCCACTTTCCGCCATCCATCGCGCACCAGTTCCAGAACGTCCGTCTGCTCTGTACTCTCACCTGCCGTTTCGACAGTTATCACTGCAGGACGGCCATCCGGTAGAAGGCGCAGGCCATCTTCATTACGCTCGGTCAGGCCAACCTCATCAAGGAGTTTGTTGGCCTGCGCCGGATCAAAAGCTGTCCACGCTGTGCGGTATGCGTCCTTGTAGAGCGGACTCTTTCGCAGGACGGTGTCCTGGCTCTCTTGCGCCAGGCCGTAGTAGATGACTTGATTTATCTCTGCACGGTGGATCGCGATGGAGAGGGCACGCCGGAAACGGACATCCTGAAAAAGGTCGCGCCAAACTTCGTCCTTGGCGTTCAGGTTGGGAAAAAGAGCGATCTGCGAACCGCGCGCTTTCTTCCAAAGCCGGACGGAGAAGTTGTAACGTTTCTCGCTCTCTTTGAGGAATGTAAAATGGTCAAATCGAAGGTAGCGCGCCTGCAGGTCCGCCTCTCCAGAGCCTGTTCGGGCCGGTACCATGTTCGTGGCGCCATGATTGAGCACCACATTGTCGATATAAGGCAATTGGCGCCCGTTTTGATCTACTTGGTGGTAATAGGGATTGCGTTTGAAGATGAAGCGTTCAGAGGGCGGTTTGGTTGAATTGTACCAGGGCTGCAGCGTTGGGCGCGCCGGGTTGTCCATTCGATACCATCGGTCGCGGTCGCGATGGAGACTCGCCCAGTTTCGTTTGTTCTCTTTACGCGCCGCCGCGTTTAGTTTCACTTCGTCTGCGTATTTCGCATGAAACTGCTTCAGGTAATGTGCAGGCCTGTAGAGAAGTAGCGGGCGTGGCCGCGCGATCCAAGGCACGAAATTGGGGTTGGGTTTTGACCATGTGTATCGAACAGTCGTTTCGTCTAGGACCTCGAAAGTTGGTCCTTCGCCTTGTACCAAAAGCGCCTGGGGCAGTCCCTTGCTGGAGATTTCAGTGTTGGTCGCAATGTCCTCCCAGTAATATCGGAAGTCTTCAGTGGTGAATGGATGTCCGTCGGACCATTTGTGGCCCTTCCGAAGCCTAAAGGTAAAGATGCGCTGATCCTGAACGTCGAAATCCGCCAGAAGGTCAGAAACGAAATTCAAATTTTCGTCGTATGAGATCAACCGCGCATAGCCATACACCATCATAATCTTGGTGTCTTTCTGCTTCCCCATAAGAAGATTCAGCTGGCCACCATGTTTTCCCAACGATTTCCCGTGTTTCTCTAAAACGGCGATGTTCGCCTGTGCCGGAACGCGGGCGGCGACTGGTGGCAAAGTTCCGGCCTTTACGGCGGCTTCAAGCAAAGGTGTCTCTATGAGGACTGGTTGCCCGCCCGCGGGAAAGGCTGCAGTTCCTGCTAGAGCGGCCGCAAGTAATAATACGCTGCGCCTCATCTATAGTTCTCCATTGAAACATCCGTCTCGGCGAGAACGAAATGATCATCGCCGAGATCATGCATCCGAACCGAATTCGAATCCTGGAACGCGAAGGGTTTTGGCCATGCGCTCGGATCGGAGATGCCACCGCTGCCGAAAGAATCAAAATCAAGCTTTCGGTCAAGGTCGGGATAGGGAACAGCCGCCATTAGAGAGCGCGTGTAGTGGTGAATAGGTTTTTTGAAGAGCGCTTCGCGTGGTGCGATCTCAACAATCTGACCTCGGCACATAACAGCGATCCGATCCGCCACGTAGTCTACGACAGCAAGATTGTGAGAGATGAAAAGATATGTAAGCCCCAACTCTTCTTTCATATCTTTGAAAAGGTTGAGAATTTGTGCTTGGATCGAGACATCAAGTGCAGAGACGGGCTCGTCGCAGATCAGCAGGTCCGGCTTTAATGCGAGAGCTCGTGCGATACCGATCCGTTGACGTTGGCCGCCCGAGAAACTATGCGGATAACGGCTGAGGAAGCGTGGATCAAGGCCGACCAGGCGCATTAATTCCTGGACGATTTCTCTTTGCCTGGTAACGTCACCCATCTCATGGATGATCAGTGGTTCACGGATCACGTCGAATACTGTCATGCGGGGATTGAGTGAGCCGAATGGGTCCTGAAAGACCATTTGGATCTTGCGCCGAAAAGCGAGCATGTCGTCGCCTTCCAACTTGAAAATATCTATCGGGTTGCCGCGGTCGTTAAAGACTATTTTACCTTCGTCGGGTGTTATGCCACGCATGACCAGCTTGCTGATGGATGTCTTGCCGCTGCCGCTCTCTCCGACGAGACCGAAACACTCGCCACGATTAATCTGAAAGCTTACATCATTGACCGCAGCGACAGTTTCTTGCTCGCTGGAACTGAAAATTCCCTTTTTGCGCGTGGTGTATCTTTTCACGACGTTCCGTACGTCGAGTAGCGGGCCGGCCTTATCTGCGTCTTCCGGCCAAGGTTCCTTCTCCGCGGCCGTTGCACCCGTTTGATGCTCGATTTCGCGAAGCGGAACCAGTCGTTGGCCCAGTTTCATGTCGAAATGCGGGACCGCATTCATCAAGCCCTTGAGGTAAGGATGCTGCGGATTCTCGTAAATATCCTGAACGGCGCCGCGCTCCATGATCTCGCCGTGGTACATCACGACAACTTCCTCGGCGACATTGGCAACGACGCCGAGATCATGCGTGATCATCAGGACGGCCATACCAAGCTCGTGCTGTAGGTTTCGGATCAATTTCAGAATTTGCGCTTGGATTGAGACATCAAGGGCGGTCGTCGGTTCATCAGCGATCAGCAAGGCCGGATGGCAAACCAGGGCCATGGCAATCATGGCCCGTTGACGGAGACCACCCGACAATTCAAAGGGATACATCCTGAGTGCGCCGGTCGGATTCGGGAATCCGACAAGCCCGAGAATTTCGGCAACCAGCCGCGTACCCTCGGCCTTGCTGACGTCGCGATGAAGATGGAGTGCTTCACCTATCTGATCACCAATGGTGTGTAGCTGCGATAGCGAGGTCATTGGTTCTTGAAAGATAATCGAGATGCGCCCGCCCCGAATCTCGCGCATTCTCGCGCTTTCTTGCGGGATTTTTGCAATATCGACGATCTCTCCTGATCTCTCGGGATCCGCGAAGAGTATTTCACCGCCTGTGATCTCGCCGACGCTTGGCAGAATACCCATTATACATTGGGAAATTACCGATTTGCCGGACCCGGACTCTCCTACAAGCGCAACGGTCGATCCCTGTCTAATCGTAAAATTGACGCCGTTCACAGGGTCAACAGAGCCCCCGTGGACGCGGAATTTGACCCGCAAGTCCCTGACAGTCAGCAAGTCGGTCAACGGCTCGCTCCCAGACCCCACCCGGTCGAAACCATCCTAAATATCGCAGTCCAACGAAATTCGGCGGTCAAATTATCTTCTGAACGTGTCGCAACCGATCACGTGCCACGATGTTTAAATCTTTACCATGCCCGATCGTGTTCGACCAATGCTCAAATCAGCAAATTTGCCGGTACCGTCACGGCTCCTGTCACAGCGGGCGAAAGGTGGCGTATTTGCCCGCCATCCGCGGTTGATTATTTGCATCGTCCTACAGGTTCCGCGCCATCCGGTCGTGCTGGATTGGCTGGGCAAATGACCAGATGATATCAATCCTTGTTCCCTGAATTCATGGCAGTGTGTGCCCGATGCGCGTCCATTTCATACAATCGCCCATCGGTCGGAATATGGTGGAATACACCATATTCCTCGGTAACTTCGACGATGTCGAAATCCGGATTCGTCACTATGGCGAAATGATACCGGCGTGACGGATCGGCGTGGATAGACAGACAGATTTTCGGGCGCATTCGCATGAGCCGCGTGCGGCCGAAGGCAAACGGCAGTTCGCGCAACAAGCGTTCGAAGACTGTGCCCCGGAAAGGTTCCGTGACATTGCTATAGTCGGCCTCTTCGACACCATCTGGAATCCAGCCAGCAGCGTCACCTATCGGGTTTATGACGCCGGGACGCGCGGTGACGCTGATCTGATTATCCTTGCAAAACAGGGGCATTAAGCGCTCAAACGTCTTGAGCACCTTCGACAGATCGGAGGTTGTGTCCGTCGCACGGATCATTCAATTCTCCCGTTTCTCCGATGGTTGCGGCGACGACGTGTGAAGGTGAAAGCATCGATGGGACAAGTCCAACGCCTGCGGCCGACGCTTTGCGATGAAACGGATATCTTTGAGCTATTTGTAACTCTGATATTGGTTTTTTGACACCTCGACCATCCCTGCCGTGCCCTGGACCGCCTTGTTATGCTCGCTCATAAAGGAGCCGAGCGGCTCTCGCTATTCATCAAAAACAAACGAAAGACATGCTCATCGTATCGAGGAACATGATGAGATACGAATCTGTCACATGTTGGAACAAATTGAGGCCTGCGGCACGTGCCTGGTCAGATATGGCCATAAGGAACGCAACGAAGATTATCGAGCCGGCGACTGCTGACTCAGGCGTCCACAATTTGTGCATCAAACGCATCATGGGTGAAGTTTCGCATGTTTCGTGGGCAACGGCAATTTGATCGCCGTGACAGTGTTTCACTCCGCTGGTAGTGTCCGCCAGGAGGAGCCAGAAGATGGCGGAGCGCCAACTTTCAGAGGCCGAGGCCAGTTTTGTTGCGGGACGCCTAGACGAGGTCGCTGAGATTTGTGGCGACTTGATTGCCGCCGATCCCGATTGCCATCAGGCCTTCTACCTCCTCGGTCGGATGTGCATGTCGCTTGGCAAGTTCGACGAGGCGCGGGAGATGATTGAACAGGCGACGCGCATTCGCTCGGATGCGGCGCCATACCATACGGAACTGGGAAATCTTCTGGCG
>CAXGSZ010000177.1:0-5684 GCA_964012455.1 uncultured Alphaproteobacteria bacterium | reverse complement strand
GCCGTCGCTTCGATCAATCCTTCTACTGGAATACTCTCGGGGTCATTATGCCCACCGATAAAGTTATAGTCCGGAAACCCCGACCACTTCGGTTGCGTAACCGGGAGTCCTTTAACGAATCTGGATTCGAAATCGAATGCGTCATTCATGACTTTCTCCTTGTCCACGTCCTCGAGCAAGCGAATAGCAACTTAGCGCAAGGCGGTGCAATGACATCGCAGCAATTCGACTTAGCTATTTCTTCCCGGTCTACACCCCGCAAAGTCCACGTGGCATAATCAGGCATGCCGACCGAAATAAGTACTTTGAACGATAGTCCATCGACATCCGGCAGCAAATCCGACGATACGGTCAACACCGATTATCGAGTTGAAGTATCGAAATTTAACACCGCCGTTCTCTATCGCATCACCGAAATTGCATTTCGCCATCGTGTCCGCATGGCGATCGCGATCGGCTCGACCATTGTCGCTTCCGTCTTCCAGTTATGCATCCCACAATATTTGGGACAGGCCGTCGATCAGGCTCAGGGTCTACTCGCGGGCGCCACTGCCGGTATCTCGGAACGCGCTGTAACGGAGGCTGCCCTATTCACGACCGCAATACTGTTGCTGGTAGCTGCCGTCGGTCGGGGGCTCTTCACCATGATGCAGAACTACCAGGGAGAGGCCGTCGGTCAGCTGATCGCCTATCACCTCAGGCTCGACTATTACCGGAAACTCCAACAATTGAGCTTTTCCTGGCACGATCGCGTTCATTCGGGTGACCTAATGACGCGTGGAATTCTTGATATTGAGGGAGTCCGGCGCTGGGTCGACACTGGATTCCTTCGGATGATCTTGCTGACTTGTTTGATCGGCGGTGGGGCCGTAATTCTCCTGCGCAACGATGTGGGACTGGGCCTTACGGCGCTTAGTTTCGTGCCGATCGTGGCGCTCCACAGCTCGTTTGCCCGCATCAAACTACGCGACGCGTGGCTCGCGCTGCAGGATCAGATGTCCCATTTGACCAAAGTCATGGATGAGAACCTCGGTGGTATCCGTGTCGTCCGTGCCTTCGCTGCCCAGACATACGAAATGGCCCGCTTTGATGAAAGCGCCCACAAGGCTCTCGCAATAGCAACAATGCGCGTCAGGCTGTTCGTACATTCGACGACGCAAATGACGTTTGTCTATTTCCTCGCGATGGCGGCCACCCTATGGGTTGGCGGTGAGAAAGTGCTGAACGGGACTGTCACGCTCGGCCAGTTAACAGAAACGCTGACGTTCATGCTGATACTGCGCATGCCAGTCCGGCAGATCGGATGGATGATAAATTCCATCGCCCGAGCGTCGACTTGCGGCGGACGCCTTTTCAATGTCCTCGACCTCGTACCGTCGATATCCGACAAGCCGGATGCGAAACCGCTTGCGATTACCGAGGGCGCCATTCGTTTTGAGAATGTCGATTTTCGCTATCCGACCTGGGCCAAAAACGAACGGACCCTGTATGGTGTCAATTTTGAGGCGCACCCCGGCAAAATGATCGGCATTGTTGGACCACCAGGCGCCGGAAAGACCACGATAGCACACCTGATCGGACGCTATTACGACGTCAGCGACGGCCGAATTTCCATCGATGGACAGGACATCCGCGACGTAACACTGGAATCGCTGCGCAATTCGGTGAGTATCGTACAACAGGAGCCATTTCTGTTTACCGCGAGCCTCGACCATAACGTCGCCTATGGTGCGCCGTGGGCGTCGCGGACGGATATCGACTATTCAGCGCAAACCGCGCAGCTTCATAATCATATACGTGCCCTGCCCGACGCTTACGATACACTTGTCGGCGAACGCGGCGTCTCCCTTTCCGGCGGTCAGCGTCAACGCCTGTCGATCGCACGCGCCATTCTGCCGGACGCTCGAATTCTTGTGTTCGATGATTCAACGGCCGCGGTAGATGCCGCAACTGAACGGCGCATCCGCAACGCACTTAAGGACTTCGTCGAAGAACGAGCTGTCATCGTCATTGCCCATCGGCTGACATCTCTTATGCATGCCGATGAAATCCTTTTCTTAAAAGACGGCCGCATTGTTGAACGCGGTAGCCATGAGGAACTGATGGCCGGCGACACACGTTATCGCCGCCTTTACGAATTGCAGGCCCGTTCCGGAGGCGAAGAACTAGAATGACCGCAGCAGCGTCAAACTCCGAAAAACAACCGCTTGCTGTCGTTGGCTCGCAGACCAGTCAGGACGAGATCATATTCGGCCGCGCCTTCGACAAATGGGTCATCAAGCGCTTTTTGCGCCACCTGGCACCCTACAAGACCCGCATCATGTTCGGCATCGCTGCCGTCCTCGTTTACACCGTAACGCAGCTCTCGATCCCTCTCATTGTACGCGCGACGATCGACAATGCGCTGGCAGAAGGTGTGCAGAATCACGACGTGCTGCACACCTTTATCTGGCTGTTCTTTGCGATCGTAACGGTCAACTACCTCGGCAACCATTTTATGGAAACGATTGTCGGTAGGACGGCACAGGACCTCGTATTCAGCCTCCGGCGGGCAATGTACGAGCATCTTCAGAAAGTCTCCCTGTCATTCATGGATAAGACGGAAGTTGGCCGGTTGATGTCACGGCTGCAGGGCGACGTGAACGCATTACAGGAGTTTCTAGAATCTTCGATCTTTGCGGTTGGCGACATCGTCCTTCTAGTCGGCATCGTCTTCGTGTTGCTCTGGCTCGATCCCGTATTGGGCGCACTCACACTATCGGTTGTACCGATCCTCTTTCTGATGCGTATCATCTGGTTGCCGTTGGCGCGAAAGGCGTTTCTCGCCGCACGTGAGGCAAGCAGCGCGGCCAATGGCGCACTCGCAGAGAACGTTCACGGCATCCGCGCAATCCAGGAACTGGTTCGCGAGGACATCAATTTCGATCTCTTCAAAGTCAAGGCACGCACAAATCTCCTGACCCATTTCCGCGCATCCAAGTTCACCAATGTGATCATTCCGATCGTCGACACGCTGACCGGCACTGCAATGGCGATCGTTATCGTCGTCGGCGGGACGATGGTCTTAGACAAATCCCTCGATATAGGGGTTATGGTGGCCTTCCTGTTCTATGTGCAGCGGTTCTTCGATCCAATCCGCTCGTTGACCCTGCAGTACAGCACTATGCAGAGGGCGATGGCCTCGGGCCAACGCATCTTCGAAGTCACGGATGTCGATGTTGAGATAAACGATAAAACGGATGCGAAAAATCCACCCGGAATTGATGGGTCGATAGAATTCCGAAATGTCACCTTCGGCTATCAGTCGGAGGCTCCTGTGCTGAAGGACATCTCATTCCGCGTGGAACCCGGCGAAACGTTGGCTTTGGTTGGACCAACGGGATCTGGAAAAACCAGTGCAATTTCCCTGCTCCATCGCTTCTACGATGTTTGGCAAGGCGAAATTCGTGTGGGCGGATACGATGTCCGCGACGTCACGCAGGCGTCTCTCGGGCGCCACATTTCAATGGTTTTGCAGGAACCGTTTCTGTTTTCAGACACAATTGAAGCCAACATCCGCTACGCGAAGGAAGAAGCGTCCCTAGATGATGTGATCGCGGCCGCAAAAACAGTCGGCGCTCACGACTTCATCATGCGGCTCGAGAAGGGCTACGGAACGTTGCTCGACCAACGAGGCGTAAACCTCTCATTCGGACAAAGACAACTCGTGAGTTTCGCCCGAGCACTCGTCGCGGATGCAAAAATACTCGTACTCGACGAAGCGACGGCAAGCGTCGACAGCTATACGGAGCTTGAGATTCAGCACGCCCTCTCCCGTCTCCTACATGGACGAACTGCACTCGTCATTGCTCATCGATTGGCCACTATACGTGGCGCCGACCGGATCATCGTCCTGCAGAACGGCAGTATTATCGAACAGGGCGATCACGCCGAACTAATGTCTACCGGCGGTCTCTACGCGCGCCTGTATCGGATGAACTACGCCAGTTTCGACGATATGCCTAAGGAGGCGATTCTAAGTGCTGTCTCCCGCACAGAGAACACCACCTAAAGGCGTTGCACGTCGTGCCAGACTGAAAACTTCTGAATTAGCTAGTTATGTACTTGCGCCCGATGCACCTGCCCTTATCGTTCGACGGACTGTTTTACTTGGGCCAGTCTTGCGTTTGCGCGTAAGCGCAAATATCGTAACGACTCGCGGCAATTTCGATACACAGTTCAATATCTTCCGCGAGCAGCCAGCGCACGGCAACCAGTTCTTCGGCGGCTCTGCGTACTTTTTTCAGATAGTCCTCACGATCAGCGTATCGCTCCGCAATCGATAGACGGGGATCGTCCGATGCTTCGCGTGCGGCTCTGTCCCGTGGAAACGGAATGCTCGAGCCAACGTATTCCAGCAATTGTCCATCTCCACCCGTCTTCGGATGGCGTGGATTGAAACCTGTATGAGTTGCCACCGGTACCAATATATCCGGCATCCTAACACCACCGGTCTCATTTCCGTCGGCATCGACGGCAGACACAATATCTGGATATCCGTCTTTTGCTATATGTGGCGGCATTCTGAGTATGCCGCGCTCAGCATCTGGTCCAAGTTCCAGCGGATACATTGTTGTCATAACATCCGCGGACGGACAGGTCAGGACGCTGATCCCCGCAAGATCGGAAATGATCTCACAACGTGTTTTCCGCGTTCCGTTTTTAGTCATCGGGAATGCACTGTCCGGCGGCGGTTGACCCAAGGCGATCCACGCAAGCAGATTCTGCAACGCGGCACGATAGAGCGGCCGATAGTCGACCACATTAAGAGGATTGCAGCCAACGCTCCCAAACTGCGTGGATTCGTTGAGTTCAGCAACGCCCGGTCCATGCTGGGTGGATGCAAATAGGTAGCGACGAACACTCTCCGGCAGTTCGGCATCTCCACCTGTCTCCAGATCGGTATGTGATAGGCCGGCATCACCACGCCAGTATTCGGCGGACGTATCAGTATAGAAAATTTTCGGCAGGTTGCCGCCCTCCAAGTGACGATCGAGCAAACCAGCCGCCTTGCCGGTCATGGGGTCCGTTTGCGGTAAATCTGCGAACGGGAAAAGATGGCCAAAACTAGGTGTGGGCTGCACCGACGGTTGGCCGTAACGGTGATTGAACTCTCCTCGGCGTCCTCCAGCGATATGCGCGAGAACACCATCCAATGCAGGCCGGCCAGCCTCGTCAGTGTTGAGACCGAAATGGAGATAGGTTCGCAAAAATCGGCCGCATTGCGATTGCCCCTCACCCACGACATACGCGACACCACTGCCGAGAGGTGAGGATTCGTCATAACGAAGGAAGGACGCGACATCGCGCGTCGCCAACATACCGGCGCCCACAATTGGGCAATCGTGCGGTGTATACAGGAGATCGTATATCAACCCGGGTTCGAAGCCGCCATCGAGCCAGATATAACCATTGTCGGCGCCCGGTGTTCCCTCGGCGGATGCGGCGAAACACCAATTCTCGCGCGGCACCGTCTCAGGCGCCTCGTAAGGAGTACGTCTCACCAGTAGGCGATTCTCAGGATCAGCTGCATCGAGCGGCAGAATTGGTGTGTGATGGCCAAGGTCACCGACGTGGTGATCCGTCAGCGCAAAACAATCCGTGAGAACGTTTGGTTGAATGCGTAGCTGCATCTGCGTCCGCGG
>CAXGSZ010000176.1:0-5685 GCA_964012455.1 uncultured Alphaproteobacteria bacterium | reverse complement strand
ACTAAGCCCATCTAAGCAAGAAGCATTTATATGCATTTTATATGTATTTTAAAAGCAGGTCCTTAAAACTATATATTAATCAGTAGGTTATAACCACCGCTGTCAATCCAAAATTGCCAACCGGATTTCATTGCGCCACTTCCGTTCATTTTCTCTCTCCCTGTCCACGCATAACCGCGCGTAAGAATAGCTCACGCGATATGAAGAAATTATCGATAAAATGTCAATGTTTGTTGGTCTGTTTCATTTTGGGTTTTTCCGTGGGTCTAGGCGCGCTAGAACGTGCGCGATTGTAATTCTGGAGAAATTCGATGCAGTGGACCCACGAGCATGAGGAGTTGCGCCGCACGGCGAAACGGATAGTCGACGAGGAAATCAATCCGCATGTCGATGAGTGGGAAGCAGCAGGTCAGTTTCCAGCGCATCACGTCATGAAATTGCTCGGTGACGCCGGATTGATCGGTATCTCGCGGCAAACGGACTACGGCGGCTCAGAGCTCGACTACTCTTATGAGGTCGCTTGTGCAGAGGAAATGGGCGGCATCCATGCTTATGGGATTTCTACGTCGATTGGCGTCCAGAGCAACATGTGCGTGCCTGCACTCTCGAAATACGGATCATCGGAGCTTTGCAGCGAATGGCTCACGCCAACCTTCGCAGGCGACATCGTCGGTTGCATCGGCGTGTCCGAGGTCGGATCCGGTTCTGATGTGGCAAACGTCAAAAGCAGTGCACGGCGCGATGGTGGCGACTGGATCATCAACGGTCAGAAAATGTGGATATCCAATGGGATCCAGGCTGACTGGATGTGCATGCTCGCAAATACCAGCGAAGAAAACGGACCCCATCGCAATAAGTCCTTGTTCATCGTGCCATTGAATGTGCCTGGTGTGACCCGGCACAAACTGGAAAAGATGGCGCTTAACTCCTCGGATACCGCACAGATCTTCTTTGATGACGTACGGGTGCCGGGCCATCACCTAATAGGCGAAGAGGGGCGTGGTTTCATCTATCAGATGGAGCAGTTCCAAGAGGAACGCCTCTATGTTGTCGCGCGGTCTCTCGGAATCCTCAAAGATGCGCTTGATACGACTATCGAATATATTCGTGACCGGAGTGCATTCGGCCGGGCAATTATCGATAACCAGTTTGTCGCTTTTCGGATCGCCGAGATGCAGACGGAGGTGGAAGCGCTCCGTGCCATGTTGCATGCAGCCACGGAAAAATACGTCGCCGGTGAAGATGTCACGACCCTGGCATCCATGGCGAAATATAAGATGGGCCGCCTCTGCGAATGGGTGCCGGGCGAATGCCTGCGCTTTTGGGGAGGTCAGGGGGTAATGCAGGAGAACCGTATCAGCCGCCACTACCGCGATATGAAAGTGGGTGCTATTGGCGGCGGATCAAACGAAGTCATGCTCCAGATCATTGCCAAGAAACTAAAGCTGTCGAGCTGAGCCGCTGCCGCGTTCAATCGCTCGCGAGGCGCGCGTGCATGCCGGCTTGCGCCTGTTTGTTTAGATGGCGCGAGATCAAGAGGCTCAGCATCTCACTTGACCCGTCCCCAACCTGGAAGAGCTTCGTTTCCCGATAGAAGCGCTCTACGGGATGATCCTTATCCAGTCCGTGTCCGCCGAGGAACTGGATGCATTGCTCTGTCACTTTGGTACTGACTTCGCTGCCGAAGAGTTTCGCCATTGAAGCGGCGACCGGCGCATCGTCAGTCCCAGCGTCCGCAAGTGCACAGGCGTGGTAGGAGAGCTGACGGGCGGCCTCAATTTTGGCGTAAAGTTCAGCCGCCCGGAACCGCAATGCTTGGAATGATGACAGCGGTTGGCCAAATTGCTCGCGTGTTTGCATGTAGTCGAGTGCGTAATTGAGTGCGGCCTGCGCCACCGCTGCGCAGCGAGCGCCATATGTCGCACGAGCTTTCGAGAAACCGACCTGCATATATCTGAATCCACCGCCGGGTTCACCCAGGATACAGCTGTTTGGTACTCGACAATCGTCAAAAACGAGCTCCGCCACTGGGTTCGCCGTGTGGGCTAGCATATCGTACTTCTGTCCGACTGAGAAGCCGGGCGTGCCTTTTTCAATCAGAAACAGGGTGATGCCTTCACCACGTGGGGCGTCTCTATCTGTCCGTGCAAAAAGTACGATCAGATCTGCGCGGGCGCCGTTAGTGATATAAATTTTGCGCCCATTGATCACCCAGTCGTCCCCATCCCGTGCGGCGAAGGTTTGGATCGAGGAGGCGTCGGAACCGGCGTCCGTTTCAGTGAGCGCGAAAGCGGTGAGCAAGTTGCCCGATGAAATTGCCGGCAAGTAATTTTGTTTCTGTTCATCCGTGCCGAAGACCAGTAGGGGTCCCGTCAACAGGCTCATCGCATTGGTCGAAGCGGAAAACCAGACCGAGGAAAGTTCTTCCAGAACCACGGCGCAGCCCATGATGTCGAGTCCCAGTCCACCGTACTCTGTCGGAATGTCGAGGCCGACATAGCCGTTCTCTGCCATCAACTTCAATGCTTCGCGTGGCATCGCTTCGCCCTTCCGCTCGGTCTCCAGTGCAATCGGGCGAAGTTTATTCTCGGCGAAACGCCGCGCCGCTTCTTTGAGGCTGCGTTGTTCGTCGGTTAGTCGATAGTTGCTCATGGCCGGAGCCTCACTCAGCGGAAAGTTTCACGCCGCGTTCGTCGAGCTTGTAGAGCTTAATGACGTTGTCGCGGAGGAACTTGCGTTTCGGTATTTCGCGCAGATTCAGGTCTTCGATCTCACGTCGTGTGCGCTCGAAATCGAGCACCGGGAAATCTGTGCCGAAGATCACTTTGTCCTGACCGTAGGTGTTAATGTAATTTACAAAATTTGAGGGCCAGTGTTTCGGTGCGTGCGCATCGGAGCCGAGGTAGACGTTCTTATGTTTCCAGGCCATAGCGATGGCTTCGTCGGCCCAGGGGATCCCAACATGGATGCCGACAAGCTTCAGCTCGGGGAAGTCACAGGCGACACCATCCATGGTGATCGGCTGGCCAACGGATCGGCATGGGTAGTCCGGCGCATAGACGAGTGATTGGCCAATCTGATGTTGGATCGGTACATCGAGCTCGCAGCATTTCGCGTAAATCGGATACCAGCGCGCATGGTCGATTGGAAGCTCGAACCAATGCGGATAGCCATGTGCGCCAACATATCCGTGTTTCTCGACGGCCTCCTGCAGCGCGTAGATCGCCTGCATACCTTGCGTTGGGTCGACGCCGTGCAGCCCGAAGAAACGATCCGGGTGTTGCTCGATGGCTTTGTCAACTACTTCGGGCGGCAGGTGATAACAGGATGGATGGCCGAGCGGGCCGCACTTTGTGGCGATCAGAAAGCCGTGTTCGATGCCGGCCGCGTCCATGCGGCGCAGCATCTCGTCTAGTTCAACCCCTTGGACCGTCGCCGTGTCGGCACCAATCTTGCCGCCGAAGAAACCGTCCTTCCAATCGGGCCGGTGCTGCAACGCTTCGTCATTGAAAATGTTTACCACCGCATCGATGGCCTGTACGTCATATTCCGCCATGAATTCAATCTCCTTATCAGCAACCTAGGCTCGATTAAGGTGAGATCGATAATAAACCTTTTTGTTTAACAATATATGATACGATTCAATATCCCGCTGGGTTGCGGGCAATATCGCCGTCCCGAGGGAGAGCTGTCCTAGTGAAGGCATCGGCTAATGCCTACGGAGAGGAAGAGGCCCCTAAGGAAAAGAAAAATCCTTTCGATGATACGCCGAGCGAACTCGACGAATTTACACATCAGAAATTGCGGCTGATGTACGACATGGCCTCGGAGGCTATTCTCTTCGCCTCTTCTTCGGATGCTAATTTGAATTAGCCTGCCATCTCACGCGCTTTTCAAACTAAAAAAAATTCCACCGCCTTCGCGGGATTGACACCTGAACTAGGCTATCTTCCAGCGAAACTTATAACCGGAGTAACAGACGATGAGCGATGAGACGATGATTGACGAGACAGGAGAAAGCCTATTGGCGCGCGCGCATGAGAAACGCGGATTTCACCTCGGTGTTCATGAGATTATGAATGAGGCGGATACCGAGTATATGCAGCACTACCAGCGCTGGCTGGAATTTGCGAACATCAAGGAACGTCATCTTGATCGGAAGACCAAGCAAATCGTCCATGTTGCTGTCGATATTGCGCGGAATGCCCATCCCGACCACATACGCGCGCATATGATCGCTGGTGTTAAGGCGGGGGTGACGGAAGAAGAATTCTTCGAGGTCGCGACCCTCGCCTTCATTCTTGGCGGTACGCCGTCGCTACTGCTGGGAATGGAAGCGTGGCGGCGTACGTTCAGGCCCGATCAGAAGCCGGCCTGGGAATTGGTGGAGGACGGCTAGTACGCCATCCTCAAAATTTCCATTACCTGTTCCGGCGACCGAATTTCGCGTGGGTTGGAATACGTCCAGTCATCGAGCATGCAGTTTTCAGCAAGGCGTAGAAGATCTGATTCTTTGACGCCCGCGTCGCGGATGCGGCGCGGCATATCGAGGTCGCTGATGAAATCGTCCAGGACTTGGCTTGCTGCAACATCTGGCCGGCCCATGGCGATTGCGACTTCCTTTTGGCGCTCTCCGTTGACGCTTTCGTTCCAGTTCAGCACGTAGGGTAACATGATGCAGCTTGTGTGGCCGTGCGGGACACCCGCGCTGCCGCCGAGGATATGACCAATCGCGTGACTGGCTCCAAGACGCGAACCCGTAATGACGCCGGTCATCGACATCCAGGCGCCCATAAGACATTTCAATCGCGCTTCGAGATCCGTCGGGTCATCCTTTACCCGTGGCAATCCCTCGCCCAGAAGCCGCAATGCCTGGAGGCAGGCTCCGTCGGTGTAGGCGTTGGCATCGATCGAAAGATACGTCTCGACTGCATGGTCGACCGCGCGGACACCGGTCGAGAGAAACAACCATTCTGGTGTTCGCAATGTCACTTCAGGATCGAGAATAACGGATATCGGAATCATACCCGGGTGCATGAAACTTTGCTTCAGGCGCAGCTTGCTGTTCGTGATCCCGGCGCGTGCATTGAACTCCCCGCCCGAGAGCGTTGTTGGGACGACGATCTGGCGGACATCCGGTGCGTCGTACTCGGGAAAATGCCGCTTGCCTTCCTTATCGACGACCGTGCGGAAAGGTTCCATGCTGTCCGCTTCAGTGATCCCATGTTTGAGGCAGATCGTCACCGCCTTTCCACCGTCCGTGGTTGAGCCGCCGCCGAAAGAGACAAGCAGGTCCGCTTTCGCATTGCGCATGGCGTTGGCGCAATTGACGACCGCTTCGCGGGGACTGTGTGCGGGCATATCGTCATGGGTGCCGCAATAGACGTTGCCAAGCGCGCGGCGTAGCTTTTCGACTTCGTCGGTCTCTTTGTTTAGAGTGCGACTGACCAGCAGGAAAACTCTCTCCGCACCGAGACGTATCGCTTCGGCCTTGACCGCTTCCGCGGCGCGATGGCCAAAGATCACCTTCTCCATCCGCGTGAACGAAACCTCGCCTCGATCCATATCCGCTACCTCTGGTTCGTCGTTGTTTGAGAAAGAGTGGGACAGGCGTTGGAAATGTCATCCCGTCGACGAGCGGCCCTACATGAAGAGTCGCTTGCCGAGCGTTTTCTCCATCCCGGC
>CAXGSZ010000175.1:0-5689 GCA_964012455.1 uncultured Alphaproteobacteria bacterium | reverse complement strand
GTCCGCACGAGATCTTCCGCCTCCTCGTCGATTTCCACTTCGCTGTCGCGGATGATGCGAAACATGCCGCGGCCGCTGACGTCGAAACCAGGGAACAACCGGGCGAGGTTCAAATCGATAATCTCTTCCAGGGCGATAAACCGGATATCGGGGCCCGGCAAACGCACGTACCGGTCGATTTGGTGGGGGATAATGATCAGCCCCTTCATCTCACGCTCATCCATCTCACGGCGGAGTTCGAGTGCAAAAACCACACTGCCATTCTGGATGAAGGGGAACGGGTGGGCCGGATCGACAGCAAGCGGCGTGATTACCGGGAATACCTGGCGGTCAAACCAGGACGCGGCCCATTCTCGATCGTCATCATCAAGGTCCGGTGCTTTCGCCACGTCCACGCCGGCAGCCCGGCACTCGTCAAGAAGTGCGGCGAGACAGGCATCCTGGCGGTCGAGCAATTCCGAAACCTTGGCCCGGATAGCGTTAAGCTGTTCGTGCGGTGTCAGTCCATCCTGGCTTCTTTCACTGACACCTGCGGCGACCTGACCGTTCAGACCGGCCACGCGCACCATATAAAACTCATCAAGATTGCTCGCGGATATAGATAGGAAGCGCACGCGTTCTAGCAATGGATTGGCGGGATTGCTCGCCTCCTCCAGAACGCGCATATTGAACTCGAGCCAGGACAGTTCCCGGTTTATGAATCGCTCCGCCGCGCCGAGGCCAATCGCACTCGCGGCCTCCACAATATCATCGTTCGAGAACGTCTTTACCGTCGCCATTATTTTACTCTCTAATCGCGATTGCCTCGGCACAGCCGCCGCCCACACCATCTAGCAGAGCGAGGAGCCGCAGCCGTTTGCACGATGAGTGGCGTTTTGTATCGCATCCGCAACAACTTAGCCAAGATCAATAAATGATTACGCTGCATCTCTTACGCCATGGCAAAGCAAAATCCGCGCCGGAATTCGCTACTGTCGAACGCCCTTTTGCGAAGAATGGACGGAGCGACTCTGATCGCATGGGACGCCTTCTCACCGTTTCCGACGCACGATATTGTTCCTGATCTTGTATTCCAGCGCTCAACGCGCTCGCAAAACATTTGATCGCGTGCTGCCCCATCTGGGCGGAACATACTGGCTTGAAGTCAAAGAACAACTCTATACTTCCGAAGACTGGGCAGTTTTCGGACCACAAACGGGACGGCTCATATGCCTCGCCATTCCGGAAGCGCTCGACTGATGGTCTTTCGACGAAGCCAGGGATTGCTGAGTTGCCTTACCTTCAAATTCCTTCTTCAGCCGAGACAAACAGTCGCTGGATGTTCGCTTGCACAATACGCCGTCCTCTGTAGCTCATTCCCATCCTATCCGTATTGACTGAAGTTTCATTCACTTTGGAGCAATTGCTGCCGGGCGATATTATCGACGTGATGATCGGCGAAGAGGACGTCGAAGATCCACTAGTTCGCGCCGCCTTAACCAAGTAATCTGGCCTCGATCAACCGATCTATATCTTATACAGGAAATGGGTTGGCCGACTGATGCAGGGGGACCTTAGCACATCCCTGATCACACGGCGGGATATCAGCCTCGCACTTTTCGATCGCATTCCTGCTACTGCCTATCTCACTATAACACGCATAATCCCATCGATGATGATCGCCATTACGCTCGGCACCTTGGCAGCCCTGAAAAGCAACACCTATACAGATGATAGCGTTCAGGTGATGGTGCTCACCGGGATTTCGATCCCGAGATCATGGTTTGCCTTCATAGCTATATTATTGTTCTCGCTATATCTCAGGTGGCTACCGTCGTCGAGATACACGAGCCCGCTGGAGAACATACAAGAAAGGATCGTCTATCTAATCCTGCCCGCGATCACGCTCCGGTTTCGTCAGTCCGCCTATACAACCCGCCTTACGGGTTCCAACATGCTGGATGAGATGAAGAAAGAATACGTCGATCCGACGCGTTCGCTTGGCCTGCCGGAACGCAGAGTGACGTTCAAATACACGCTTCTTAACGCAATGATACCCACGCTTACGATCAGCGGACTGCAACTCGCTGACCAGTTGGGCGGCACTGTTATTTTGGAAGCAAAAACACGCCTGGCCGGGCATCGACCGTGTCATCTATGAGGCGATAATCCAGCGGGATTACCAAATGATTCAATCAGACGTCCTGATACTTGGCGAATTCATCGTCCTCACAAACCTGGTGATCGACCTCGCCTATCGCGCGCTCAACCCCCGTTTATCTGGGCCGAACGCCCATCTCGCGTCAGACAACGCCTTTCGCGCGGTATGCCTCGATATCCACATCGCTGTAGCCGATTTCGGCAAGAATGGCGTTGGTATCGGCACCGACGATCGGCGGCGAACAATCCGCCCCCGTCTCCTCGCCTGTCACCTTGAAGGGCGTATTCGTATAGGGCAGTGCACGACCATCGGACGGGGAGGTGGTTTCCTTGATGGTCCCACGATGCGCAAGTTGTGCGTCATCAAGCACGTCTGGCAAGCGCAGCACTTCTGCGGCCGGGACGCCCGCTGCCGCGAAGCGTCGCTCCCAGTTCGTCGACGAATCTTCTGCCAGCGCCTCATGCAATAGCGCCAAACAAGCCGCTTCGTTCGCGATCCGCGCTTCCAGGGACACAAATCGCGCGTCGTTGCCCATTTCCGGCCGCTCGATGACGCCCCAGACCTTCGCCGTCTGCGCCTCGATCGCCGGCATCAGCAAAAGGACACCATCTTTCGTGGGGTGCGTATCCGCAACCGGGTTTCCGGATAGTGACCGGCTGCCCATCAAAGCGGGCTCGAAGCCGAACGTGGTCTGTAACAGGTTCGGGGAGGTTAACGCGGCGCCGACATCCTGCATCGAAAGGTCGATCATCGCCCCTCCGCCTGTCCGCTCACGTTTAAAGAGAGCGCCCGCGATGGCGAAAGCCGCACTGATGGCCGACGCCATGTCGACCACAATGGCGCCAACCCGCATGGGTCCGGTCTCTTCGGTACCGTTGACCGCCATCATGCCAGAAAGCGCCTGGATCGTCGGATCGTAAGCTGCGGCCTGGGCGCGCGGACCGTTCTGTCCGAAACCTGTCACGGCGCAGTAGATCAGCTTCGGGTTTATTTTCCGAAGCGCATCCCAGCCATAGCCCATCCGGTCCATTGTGCCAGCCTTGAAATTCTCGACAACGACGTCGGCATCCCGCACCAGACGGTGGATGACCTCACCAGCCTCCGGATGTTTCAGGTCAAGGGTCAGGGACCGTTTACCCGCATTAGCGGACAAGTAGATCGCAGAGAAACCGCTGGCGCGCAACCCATCGTCCAGCGGGTACATCTGCCGCCCCTGGTCGCCGCTTCCCGGCTGCTCGATCTTGATGACGTCTGCTCCCATCAGCGCCATCTGATAGGTTGCGAAGGGCCCCGCGATGGCCTGCGTAAAATCAATGACGCGAACGCCTTCAAAGGTACGCATCGCAGACGCCCTCCCCAAATGCACGAATGCTAGAACGTGCTGTTGGAAGCGCCGCCGTCGAGCAGCAGGTTCTGTCCGACGATGAATCCAGATTTGGCGCTGCACAAAAATGCACATGCGTCTCCAAATTCGGCCGGATTACCAGCACGCCCCGCAGGGTTCTGGCTGTTCCGGATCGCCAACATCTCATCGAACGACTTGCCCGCATTGTCCGCCTGGGTCTGGATGTTCGAATGGAACCGGTCCGTCGCAAAAGGACCCGGCAGAATATTATTGATCGTCACGTTGTTGATAGCGGTCTTGCGGGCGAGTCCAGCGCAAAATCCGGTCAAACCCGCCCGTGCTCCATTGGATAGGCCGAGTATCTCGATCGGTGATTTAACAGCGGCGGATGTTATGTTGACGATGCGACCAAACTTGCGCTCCATCATACCGTCGACAACCGCCTTGATCAGAAAAATTGCCGTCAGCATGTTGGCGTCGACAGCTTTTATCCAGTCGTCACGATCCCAATCGCGAAAATCTCCCGGCGGCGGACCACCCGCGTTATTGATCAAGATGTCCGGGCCCGAACAGGCCGCCAGGACCTGCGCCCGGCCTTCATCTGTCGTGATATCGCAGGCGACTGCGGTAACAGTGACGCCCGTTTCCTCTCGAATCTCTGAGGCTGTCGCTTCAAGCGTCTCTGCCGTGCGGCTATTGATCACGAGATCGACACCTTCCCGCGCGAGCGAGAGAGCGGATGCCTTGCCCAAACCCTTGGACGCGGCGCAGATAATGGCCTTGCGGCCCGACAATCCCAAATCCATTTTTCATTCCTCTCCGGTTCTGCCGGTATCCTCTTCGAGTTGTTCAAGCACGGTACGCGCTAAAGGCACAGTGACGGCGCGTCCTTCCTCCAGGCCCAATCGATCGAGAGCATCGACCAGGGAGCCTGCCGCGGCGAAAGACCGTTCCATCCGCGGCAATAGGTAAACTAGGACGTCATCGGGGACCTTCAGCTGGCGATCGTGGAAAAGTTTTACCAATAGCGCGCCCAGCAATTCATCGTCCGGCGGGCGAATACCGACAGCCGGAGCCGCCCCCACCCGTGAGGACAGATCCGGGAGATCGATTTTCCACTTCGCCGGCGGAAGGCGCGCGATCAGCAGCATACTGCCGCCTATTTCCGCGACATAATTGTAGAGATGCAACAAAGACTCTTCATCGTAAACTTCGTCCGCATGATCGAGCACACAGCTCGGCGCATCATCAAGAATATCCGGCGCGGCGCGGTTATCGATGTCCTTTCCCCGCACCACGACCGCGTTGGACCGGACAACCCAAACATGCGCTAAATGTGTCTTGCCGCTACCGCGCGGCCCGTATACGGCGAGGGCGGGCGCCCGCCAGTGCGGCCAGCGGTCTACCCAAGACACCGCTGTCCGGTTGCAATCGCTTACCAGGAAATCCGCCTTGCCGAACGCGGGGCGGTGCGCGAAGTCGAGGATCAGCTGCCGCGTACCGGTCACACGGCATCTCGGTCGTCGGGCGTGGCTTCCGTGGCACCGTCACCATAGAGCGGACTCGCGAGGTATTGTCCAAGGGTAAACCTGACTAAGACGCCGATGACCGACGCAACGGGCACTGCGAGCAAAATGCCGACGAAACCGAATAGAGCTCCACCGCCCATCAAGGCGAAGAGAATCCAAACGGCGTGTAGATTCACGCGGTCACCAACGAGCTTCGGCGTCAGGTAGTTACCTTCGAACACTTGGCCTACAACGAACACCACGATCACCAAACCGATATACAACGGATCGTTGAAATTGGCGATCGCAAGTCCGAGCCCGACACCAAACCCGGCAAGCATGCCAACATAGGGTATAAACGAAAGAATGCCGGTCGCCAGCCCGACCACGATGCCAAATGGCAAGTCCAGCGCAGTCAGACCGATCGCGTAAAAGACACCAAGCAGCAAACAGACACTGAACTGACCTCGAACGAAACCTGCCAGAGTCTCGTCGATCAGGCTGAACTGCTCGCGGATCTTCGGCGCATGTTCGCGCGGCAACCAGCCGTCGATGGCCGAGACCAATTCGTCCCAATCCCGCAGGAGATAGAACGCAACGACAGGCGTTACGATCAACAGAGCGACCATGTTGGCAATTGCACCCATCCCACTGATCAGTTGCGATCCAAGTCGTCCGAGAAATTTCGCGGCCCCC
>CAXGSZ010000174.1:0-5700 GCA_964012455.1 uncultured Alphaproteobacteria bacterium | reverse complement strand
GACGATCCAGCCTGATAAAATCGCACCGGATCCTCGGCCATCGCGATGTACTCGCGGGTTGCCTCAAGCAGGCGCAGTGTGCCGGTCGCTACGATGTCAGCCGTGTATTCCGGCTGATCAAACGAAACGCGAACATGGCTCTGTGCCGCGAGGTTGTAAATCTCATGTGGCCGAACCTTGGCCAGAATGTGACGGAGCCCGGAGGCGTCAGAAAGGTCGCCATAGTGCAGGAACAGTCGCGTGTCCGGATGATGGGGATCGGTATAAAGATGGTCAATCCGCGTCGTGTTGAACGTGCTGGCGCGCCTAATGATCCCGTGGACCTCATACCCCTTCGACAAAAGAAACTCTGCGAGATAGGAGCCGTCCTGACCGGTTATACCCGTTATCAAAGCGCGCTTATTCAAACTCATCCGATTTCTTCTTTCGACAGCGATTAGACGATGGAACATACAGGCCTGGCAGCGTCACGTCACCCAGTTGATAGGCCAATTTACTTGGCGCGATCGTCGATATCTGCATCTGCCGTCGACAAATCCTTCACGTTCTTGTCCGGATTGGCAAACCACAAAACACCGCCCACCATACCGATCACTACCATGATGAATCCATAAATCAGGGACATACTGGTTGAGGCGTCAGTTGCGACCCCCAGCAACCCCATCGCCGCCACCATAACGGCTTCGCGCACCCCCCACCCTGCAATGGAGATTGGGACGGCCGACAGCAGCATTACACCCGGAACCAGGACCAGACAGTCGATAAACGACACCCCAAGCTGCAGGTCATTGGACAAGATAAAGATTGCCGTTACCATCATCAGGTGGCCTATTACGGAAATGCCGAACACGGGCACCGCGATTCCAGCCTGCTGGAACAACGAAAGGACACCCTCGGACAATCCAACCAGACCGCGCACCGCACCCCACTTCGTCCAACGTGCTGGCAGACGACGGCACAAGATCAACATTGATATACCGATGATGCCTGTCGCGATAACGAATCCAAATGCCGCCCTAGCAGGAAGGTCATCGATGCGCGCATAGAGCCACGGCTGGGTAACCGCGACGATCGCGAGGAGTGCGAAAAGGCCCGAAATACGATCGAGAAGCACACCATTCACACCAGCCTCGACTGGCAATCCGGCCTTTACAGCCCGATACATCCGAACTCCATCACCACCAACGGTCGACGGCAAAGCCTGATTGAAGAACAATCCTTCAAAAAAGAAGCGAAGTGACGTGCGATACGGCAACGAATCCCCGAATAGCCGCATCACCACGACCCACCTTTGCGCCGCAATTACGTTCTGTCCTGCAAGGAGCGTCATCGCAACAACCACGGTCAGCGGCGATATTAGCGCCAGTCGCTCACCGAGAACGGCAAGATCCTGCCCCCGCAAAACGAGCCAGATAAGCCCCAGCGTGACTGCCGCCTTTATTGAAAATGCAAGTAACTTGTTCAAGGAATACGCCACTCTGAAAGTCGCGACCGAATTGTCCGCCGCGTCATACGCGTTCATTAGATTTCTGACAATAACGTCCGTAGAACTCAGACGACGATATCGAGCAGATGTCCCCTTACCTGACGCTCACCGGATGCCTCGGGTGCTTGTACCTGCTTTACCGCATCATTGATAAGATTTACCGTCGCGCTCTCGTTTTGGAGTGGCAATCTCAAAGCCAGTAGCGAGCTATCAAAGCCCGGAGTGACAACGGGTACCGCGGCTATGGAATCAATCGCCATGGCTTATTACGCCCCCTGCAACACAGATTCGTTGAAAAAACCTAGCATAACCGCCTGTTTCAGGCAAAACGCGACCGCCCTACTTCACGTCCGCAGCAACGCGCATGCTGACAATCTTGTCCGGATCGCCAACCTCACCGCTTCGTGGATGTCCTGTGCGAATGTTATCGACAAACTCCATACCGGACGTGACCCGTCCCCAAACCGTGTATTGGTTATCAAGCCAAGAAGCATCCTCGTACACGATAAAGAATTGGCTGTTCGCGCTGTTCGGGTTCCTGGAGCGAGCCATCGAAACGATGCCACGAACGTGCTTCTCACTACTGAATTCGGCTTTCAAGTCTGGGAGTTCGGAGCCACCGGCTCCTGTCCCCGTCGGGTCGCCCGTTTGGGCCATAAATCCTGCAATCACCCGATGAAAGACAATCCCGTCGTAAAACCCGGCCCGCGACAGCTGCTTGATTCGCGCCACATGATTGGGCGCCAGGTCCGACCGCAGTTCGATCACAACACGACCGTCCTTCAGATCGAGATATATCGTATTCTCGAGATCTGTCGCTTCCGTATCGCTCGCCGTCGCGGCGCCAATCCCAAGGGCCGCCATCAAAGCGGCCATCGTCTTCAAAATTCGCATGGTTCGATCCTCTACTTTCTCTTAACGCAGCGCAGCGGCGATATTGCCGCCGTCGACGGTAATAACGGCGCCGGTGCTTTTCTTGGCGAGCGCAAGGGCGACAAACGCGTCAGCGACGTCTTCCGCCGTCACTTCGCGACGTAGCAGATTCCCTCGCATATAGGCATCCTCGCTCACTCCTCGAGCCTTGGCCCGGCTCTTGACCATATCTTCGCTGAGCAAGCCGCTCTTGATCCGATCCGCATTGACGGCGTTGGACCGAATACCCTCGTCGCCGAACTCAACCGCATATTGACGCATTAGCGCCATTGTCGCCGCCTTTGGAAGGCCGTACGGGCCGAAATCCGTTCCAGGATTGACCGCCTGCTTCGAGATATTGAACAGCAGTACACCACCCGTACCCTGGCTTCGCATGATGCGAACGGCCCGACTGGCGACGTTCTGATGGGCAAAGAAATTAAGCTCGAAACTCTCCCGCAGGACCTTGTCTTCGACGATGTCCATCCGTCCCTGCCATGCAGCGCCGGCATTCGAGATCAGAATGTCTACACCGCCTAACGCTTCGATAATCTGGCGAAAGGCCGCCTCCACCGATTGCGGATCGGTAACATCTGTAGCGATGCCGAGGCCGCCAACAGCTGCCGCAGCGGCCGAGACCGCCTTGGCGTCCTTGTCGAGTAGCGCGACATCGGCACCGGCGGCTCGGAATGAAGCTGAAATCGAACGGCCAATCGTACCGCCGGCACCAGTCACCACCGCCACCTGCCGAGCCAATGGCTTTTCTAGTCCCTTGCCGAGTTTCGCCTGCTCAAGAGACCAATATTCGATCTCGAACTGATCGTATTTCGAGATGCTCTCAAATCGGCCAACGGCTTCGGCTGCACTTGTGACATCGACAGTCGTCTCCGCAAGGTCCGCGGCGATTGCTGCCGATTTCGCGTCGTTGCCTACCCCGAACAACCCAACACCCGGAACCAATATTACTCGTGGCGAATCGTCGAGCCGGATCTTCTTTACCGGCGACTTCGCGTTGTTGACCTTAAAATAATTTCGGTAGCGTTTCCTGAAGCCGTCCATTGCCGCGGCAGCCGCAGCGCGAAAACTTTCGGGATCGGCTGCATTTGGGGCGTGCAGTACCAGCGGCACCGGCTTGATGCGGATGGAGTGATCTGGCGTCACATTGCCGTCTTGACTGAACCGCTCCAGATCACGTGCCGAAACATACTTTCGAATGTTGCTGTTGCCGCGGAATGTCAGGACAAACCGTTTCGCTTCATCCCCATCTGGAAATGCACAAAGGCCCCGCAGAATTGGCGCAACTTCCGCGGGTTTCATCAGCTTCTTAGGCAGCCGCACCTGGACGAGCTGCTTCCTTTTCGCCTTCGATATCCGGCGTTCGGCCATGGTCACGAGCCGGATCATTCGGCCGTAGGCTTCCTGCGCCGACTCTCCGAAACTAAAGACACCATGTTTCAGCAGGATCAGACCTTCGCATTCAGGGTTTGTCGCCTGAACCTCCATCGCCTTCTTAGCCAGTGCGAAACCCGGCATGATGTAGGGCACTAACGCGGCACGATCACCATAAAGCTCCCGACAGATTTTTCCGCCATCGGGCTGGTCCGTGAGCGCCAGAACCGCATTAGAATGAGTGTGGTCGATAAATTTGTGTGGCAGAAATGCGTGCAAAAGCGTTTCGACAGAAGGATTGGGTGACGTGGAGTCGATCAGGTTTCCCCGCTGCGCGTTTACCATATCCTCATCGCTCAAAGCTTCGAGCGCGGTGAGCTCGCGCAACGGTTCGAGCCGAACGGCCGGCAACCCCGGCGGCTCGATATCTCCCATATCCCAGCCACTGCCTTTGACGCAGAGGACGTCCAGCTCCCGACCGGTCAGGTCCCGCATGCGTGTCTTTACTGACGTATTGCCACCGCCGTGTATCACCAAACGCGGATCGCCACCAAGTAGACGTGTCGTGTAAACCCGAAGTGCAACATCTTTATTGACGCCCATCTTCGCATAGCGTTTCACAGTAGCCGCCGCCTCCCGGTCGCTCCAAAGGTTTTTCATTCATCTCTTCCCATCTCTTACACCGGCCGATTGATAAGATTACGAGCTGAAAATTGCCAATGCTTTATCTGCTCACGGCATTTTCCCCGGCTTGGAATAACTCTATAGCTCCGTATCAGCAGGGCTTGAGAAACCCGACAAGACTACAAAATCTCTGAGAACAGTCGTATCGCGGAAGGACGATTGCACCCATGTCTCGACATTTCGGAGTCTTGATCCCATCGACAAATACCACGGTGGAGATCGAATTCACCCGACTGCTCCCCGAGTCATTGCAATTCCACACAGCGCGCCTTGGCAAGGGTGGCGATACGCCCTTTTCACCGAGCCTTGATGCTGACATTTCCTATCAATCGAAACTGCTGAGCACCTCCAAGGTCGAAGTCATTTCACTAATTCAGACGTCCGCCAGCCTGTTCGAGGAGGGCTACGACGCACGCATCAAAGCGATGATCTCTGACGCCGCGGGCTTACCCGCCGTCACCTCCGCCGAGGCGACCGGTCAGGCCTTAAACGCTCTTGGCACCAAGCGTATCGCCTTAGTTTCGCCCTATTCAGACGAGGTGATCGACCGTGCCAAGGATTACTATGAGCGGAACGCCGGCCTGGAAGTTGTTGCAATGGAGGGCTTTGGTGCAACAGATGCCTATGCCATTGGGGCTCTGGACGAGAGCCACGCCCTTGAGGCGTTCTCACGTGTGGACGGGCCTGCAATTGACGCCCTTGTCGTACCAGGAGGCAATTTCCCGACGATGCGCCACATCTTCGGTTGGGAAGCCCGCTTCGGCAAGCCGGTAATTACCACAAACCAAGTCGTCCTATGGTCGGTCATGCGGGCGATGGGCGTCAAAGAGCCGATAGCGGGCCTCGGCCGGCTGTTGTCCGAACTCCCCGCGTAAAAACGAAGACCTGTAAGCCAAAATTATTTGGTTGCGTTTTCCGGAAACAGCGTTCGCAGACCTTCGCGTGAGGCACCGGCAATACCACGTTCCGTAACAAGGCCCGTTACGAGATGTGCCGGCGTCACATCAAATGCCGGATTGGCGGCAGTTGAACCTTCTGGAACGATGCGAACTGTCTCGATCTGCCCCGCAGCGTTCCGACCGGTTATCTCTGTGACTTCCGAACCATCGCGCTCCTCGATCGGAATATCAGAGACGCCGTCAGATAACGTCCAATCGATTGTAGGTGACGGTAGGGCGACGTAGAACGGTACGCCATTCTCACGTGCCGCCAGCGCCTTGAGATAAGTT
>CAXGSZ010000173.1:0-5728 GCA_964012455.1 uncultured Alphaproteobacteria bacterium | reverse complement strand
ATCTGAAGGGCTTCCTCCGCCGGATAGCGCCGACAGAGGTACCACATCTCCCGCGCTTTCTTCTCACCGACGACGTGGGCGAGAAAAGCCGTACCGAACCCGGGATCCACCGAACCGACCTTCGGCCCAACCTGTCCGAAGATCGCGTTATCCGATGCGATCGTGAGATCGCAGAGTGTACACATTACGTTGCCGCCGCCGATAGCAAAGCCTCGCACTTTAGCAATCACCGGTTTTGGTATTTCACGCAAACAGGCGTGGATCTCCTCGACCGGAACGCCGATGATACCCCTCTTGTTGCGCTCGGATTTCCGATTGCCAACCTGATCGCCACCTGTGCAAAACGCCTTGCCACCCGCCCCTGTCAGCACGATCGAACCGATATCAGGATTCCATCCGGCATCCTGCAGTGCCTCCAGCACCTCGAAATAGGTCTCCATTCGGAAGGCGTTCATGCGCTCCGGACGGTTGAAGGTGATGTAAGCGGTGTTGTCGCGCTCTTCATATATAATGTCTTCATATGCCATCGATCTGCCCACCTAGCCATGCATCGTCAAGCCGCCGGAGACACTGATCGTCTGTCCGGTTATATAACCCGCGTCATCACTCGCCAGAAAGGCGACCATACCCGCATAGTCCTCGGGCACACCCAAGCGCTTCATCGGAATTGCCCGCTTCAAACCTTTTTGAATTTTTTCGCCCACTTCTGGATCGATCGAAACAGCGGCGAACAACGGCGTATCGGTAGGTCCAGGGCATACCGTGTTCACGCGAATTCGGTTTCGCGTGTACTCCCGGGCCAGTGTCTTGCCGAAGGCAATCATACCGCCCTTACACGCGGAATAAACGGATTCGCCGGATGAGCCGACCCGACCCGCGTCTGACGAAATGTTGACGATGGAGCCGCCTTCGCCCCGTTCGACCATGCCTTTCATAACCACGTGGCAAAGATTGAGCGGGCCATAGAGATTGATTTGGACAACCTTGTCCCAGAAATCGGGAGTTGAATCGAGAAAATTGTACAACTGGTCCCAGCCAG
Organism: uncultured Alphaproteobacteria bacterium; assembly: GCA_964012455.1. Classification (GTDB taxonomy): domain Bacteria; phylum Pseudomonadota; class Alphaproteobacteria; order UBA8366; family UBA8366; genus UBA6544. The sequence goes on along the minus strand of CAXGSZ010000173.1, from coordinate 4,689 downwards.
CGCAATTCACCAGCACATTCGTACCTCCGACGCGGCTCTCGAATTTCGCCACCGCGGCCTCAACCGCCGCATAATCCGTGATATCGCACGCGTGTCCCGAAGCGTCGTTAGCAATTTCCGTCGCAGCCGCCGCCGCACCATCACCGTTGATATCGAAGATGCCTACCTTGCATCCCTCTTCGGCCAGACGCTGACTGATTGCCCTGCCGATACCGCTTGCCCCGCCGGTGACGATGGCATTCTTTCCGTCCAATCCACGCATATCGCGTTCTCCTAAAACCGATGGTTCAAGTTGACGATTGAAGTAGTAAGCAAACCCGAAACGGACAGCGGCAGTCCGCCTGAGTTCAGATAGTTATCTGCCGTCCATTCCAACGCCATTGCAAGACCAACGCAAGTACCGCACTGATACCGGCGAGTGCCATCATTGCGAAAAACGTCTGTTCCGGCCCAAGTGTCGCATAGAGACGGCCGGTTACAGGGGTCATCAGCGCCATAGCAGCCCCCATAGCGAGGGCGGAATAAAGTGTTTGGGCCGTCGCCTGCAATTCCTGCGGAGCTATGCGGCTGATGAAGGTCATGCCACCGAGATGCGCTGCACCGAAGGTAAAGGCGTGCAGGGCCTGCGCGGCGGTCAGTACGGCGATGTCGTTCGAAATGCCCGTCAGATACCAGCGCAAGATAGCCGCTAACGCACCGGAGAAAATCAGCAGGACAGGACCGAAGCGCTTGAGCAGAAACGCCCCTTTCCAGAAAACGAAGATTTCCGATGCGGCGCCAAACGCCCAGAGGAAGCTAATCGTCGATTCTGGAATCCCGACACCTCGCCAATAAAGCGAGCCAAAAGCATAAACTGCGGAATGGCTGGTCATCGAGAAAGCCACGGTCGCCACGAACAACAAAAAGATCGGGCGTGTCGCCAGTTGCACACCGGCATTCAGCCGTTGCACCTGGCCTTCGGAACGGGTGTCGGGAAGCAAGAAGAAGCCAAAGACCGCAAAACCGCAGGAGACCACGATCACCCACAGGATCATCTCCTCTGCCCTGCCCTCCAGAATGACACCACCGAGATAGCTGCCGATTATGAAGCTGATCGTTCCCCAGAGCCGGACCTTGCCATATTCCGCGTCACCTTGTCGGACATGGGCCATCGTAATGCTGTCACTTAACGGGATAAGCGGGCTGCGGCACACAGCGGTAAACGCGGCGACTGCGAAGAAATGCCAATATGCGGCCGCCACCCCAAACATCGCATAGCCGATGGTCATCCCCGCGGCAAACAACAGCAAAATACGCCGGCGATGCCCCGTCCTGTCGGCGTAATGCGCAACCACCAAGCTTGCCAAGACGATCACAAGGCGCTCAAACGCCAAAAGATCCGCGATTTCCACTTCGCTCAGACCGCGGCTCGACAACCAGACCGGCCACCAGGGCATGGAAATCCCGCCATAGAAGAAATACGTCCAATAAGACGCCGACAAGCGAAACGGAATCGACATCATTTTCGGTGCTGATCCGACCATTCAGCGCGAAGTCGCCAAAATCTTGCATGGTCATTCGCGCTCATCCGCGGCTTGAATTTCTGCAACCGCTGCACGGCCCAGTCAAAGCCAATGTCCAATGCAAGGCGCAGCAAAAATGCAGCCCGGCCAAGCTCGCATCCAACGCCATTACCCTGCGCGTAAAGGTCACCAAAATTCATAAGTGCAACTGAATTTCCCCGCCCCGTGGCCAAGGCGATACGGATGCGCCGCCCGCTTTGGCCCATAGAAAACGCCGGGTGGCGCCGAAACGTAGAGGTTAGCCAGTGCCGTTTGTGCATCAATGCCACCTGCCTTGGCAAGATGCTCCCAAATCCGGCAGGGGCATCGTAATGCCCCGCATCGTTGGCCCGCAGACCGTCCGAGAGCGTTTCCCCACAGACCAATCCTGTAAACGAGGTCGCGAAGAACGCGATAATACCGAAAACGCGACATGCCGGCATTAAGACAGAAAAAGAGCGGGCATCGCAAGGACCCCCGCTCAGTTCAAAAGTAACCTTACGGAGGATTAATACACGTCAAATCCCTCAAGCAACAACATGACGGCATCCTGCTCGGGCGCCGCGCCATTGTTTCACGTTTTGCAGAATTTCATGGCTACCAAATTCCTGCCGTCGGTTGCTCCGAAGACCGTACCGTCCGGCATAATCATGGTGTATTCCAATCGAGACTGTCCTTATTCAAACCTGCAAACATCTACCGCATCAATTACAGCGGACCAACGGCCATCGTGCCGCCAGGCGAAACGGTGAGACTGTCCTTGGCCAACAGCGCACCGGCTTTGAGGGTGCCGGCCAATTCGTATGCGCCATAATTCTTGTCGTACCTGTTCCCATAGTTCTGAACGAACCGATTTCCGTGTGTCGAAGACTGGTAGGCAACCTTACTTTAGAGTCGGAACCCATTGTAATTTTTAGCAACCGGTTTTTTTTGACCTGCTGTGGGTTACCATCATAACTTTTACGAGGCAGTCATAATGCTTACAGCATGTCTATTATTCGCCGGGGGCGATGGTGCGAACAGTATGAAAGTCTTCAACAAATGGCGTGCCTGTCACGCGCTCAAGGCGAGAAAGAAAAAGCTTGATCCGTCGCTCCACCTCGTAATCAGTCGAACGGCCTGGACTGAATCGTATTACAAGTATTCTGTTGTGATGACATCGACCGGCATCCAATAGACCGACGAGAAATTGGACAAGTATCTAAGTGCGCCAAAGAAGTTCGTGCCTAAGAACAAGATGGCCTTTGCCGATCTTAAATAGGGAAAGACCGGGCAAACGTTATCGCCTACCTGAAAAATATCGCAATTAAGTTCGCTCAAATGCAAGCAAAGGAGTATTTGTTATGGCGCGCGTTCGCGACATCGAAATGGATGAAGTCCCTGCCGACTGTCAACCGACATATAAGAGGTTTTCCGAGGAATACGGCCCCTTTCTGAATCAGGTCAAGGTATTTGCCCATCGTCCGCCCGCCTTGAAGCACATCATGGGATTGCTTCTCGATTTGGCGGACGAAGCGCTCCTGCCGAAAAGGTATCTTGAGATTGCGCTTGTTGTCGTCTCGAAGCTCAACGAATGCACCTACTGCGTTGCGCATCACGCGCCACGATTGAGCGAACAGGGCCTCTCTCCCGAAACTGTGGAGAATATCCTTGAAGGGGATTGCCCAGGCCTCGACGAGGTCGACCGCTTAGTTCGCGACTATGCCGTGCAGGTAACCGAAAAGCCGCAAAATATGCGCGATGTGATCTTTGAACAAATGAAAGCGCACTTCACCGAGGAGCAAATCGTTGAACTCACGCTCCGCACGGCACTGTGCGGGTTCTTCAATCGCTTCAACGATGCATTACAAATCGGGATGGAAGAAGGCGTCATCGAAGACATGCTCATCAGCGGTTTCGATGAGAAAGCTTTGCAGGAACACGCGGCTGCGGAGTAACGACTACTCCGAAGCCGCCGCATAACCGTTTCGCATTCGCGCCGAGGCGCTATACCGGATCCCAGGTAAACACGTCGCCCGAGCGCTCTAATTCGAAGAAACTCGGCTGCATGGCGGGCATCGCGTGTTCGGCAATCGTCTCCGGCGTCCAGCCTTCCGTCCGCTGAACCGAGCGGACTGGGCGGGGCTGGCTAAACAGGAAAATCTCGTTGAACCGGACGCCGAAAATCTGCCCTGAAACATCCTGCGCCTTGTCGCTGCAGAGGTAGACCGCCAAAGGCGCGATCTTCTCTGGCGTCATCTGCTGGATTTTCTCCACACGCGCCTTCTCTTCGGGCGTATTCGTCGGTATCGTGCCGATCAGCCTACTCCATGCGAAGGGCGAGATGCAATTCGAGCGCACGCGATAGCGGGACATGTCCAAGGCGATACACTTAGAAAGACCCGCAATACCGAGCTTCGCCGCACCGTAGTTGACCTGACCGAAATTACCAACAAGGCCCGACGTCGAGGTCATATGAACGAAGGAACCACCCGACTGATTGCGGAACGTCTCGGCGGCGGCACGCGAGACATTGAAACATCCCTTCAAATGTACGGCGACAACGGCGTCAAACTCTTCTTCGGACATCTTGTGGAAAATGCGATCGCGCAGAATTCCAGCGTTATTCACGACCGCATCGAGGCGTCCGAACGTATCCTTGGCCTGTTCGACCATGCGATTGGCCGCATCCCAATCCGCCACGCTCTCATCGTTCAATACGGCTTCACCGCCAGCCGCACAGATAGAGTCGACGACTTCCTGACCTGGTCCCTCATCATGACCTTCGCCGTCGGCACCGCCACCGAGATCGTTCACAACGACCTTTGCGCCCTGTTCCGCCATCAACATGGCGATCCCACGCCCAATGCCACGCCCTGCACCCGTAACGATGACGACCTTGTCTTCCATCATGCCCATAATCGATTTCTCCGTATGAATTCACTCGGTGGTGCCGCCGAAATCCGTGTCCGGCGGTGCGCGGCACACTATTCGGCGGGCCGTCCCAAAGCAATATAGTCGGCGTTCTTAGCGCTCAAACAGCGACAATAAATATGGTAGATTGATGTTTCAGCCGTCCGTCAATCGGTAGCCGCTTAAACCTTCAAAAAACTGAATTCGATTATTGGTATAGCGTATCTCTTTTTATGTGCGCTCGAGACTAAGCGAA
>CAXGSZ010000172.1:0-5735 GCA_964012455.1 uncultured Alphaproteobacteria bacterium | reverse complement strand
CGGACAATTCTTTGATGTCGAGAAAGGGGGGCGGTTTCACTTGACGCTGCCTATGTACGACGCTGCGGGTCGACGAGGTCGCGCAGGCCGTCACCGAGGAGGTTGAAGCAGAACACCGCGAGCATTAACGCCAGTCCCGGGAAGATGGCGAGCCACCATTCGCCGGAGACGATATAGTTTGCGCCTTCCGCGACCATGATACCCCATTCCGCGTCTGGCGGCCGAACGCCGAGACCGATAAACGAAAGGCCCGCCGCGTTCAGGATCGCCCAGCCCATATTCAACGACACTTGCACCATCATGGGCGGCAGGATGTTGGGAAAGATCTGTGTTGCCAGAATGCGGATGTTGCCGCTGCCGCAAAGACGTGCGGCGTGAACGTAACCGGCATGCCGGCGCACGCTCGTCTCGGCGCGGGCAACGCGCGCATAGAACGGCAGGTTGATAATCGCCGTCGCGTAGATGATGTTTTCGACCGTATTCCCCATCGCGGCGACGATTCCCATGGCGAGGACGAACAACGGGAAGGCCATGATGGTATCCGAGAACCGGCCGACGATCCGATCCGTCCAGCCGCCCCAGAACCCGGCACTGCATCCCAGCGCACAACCGAAAACGAACGACAGGGCTACCGCCGACGTTGCGATGCCTAGGTCTAATCGCGTCGCCGCGATAACGCGACTGAAGACATCGCGGCCGAGCTGGTCCGTTCCGAAGACATGCTCCCAACTCGGCGGCTGAAGCGCATTCGCCGCATTGGTGGCGAGGGGATCGTAAGGCGTAATCCAAGGACCAAACAGGGCGAGAAAGACAATCAGGGAGAATAGGGAGAACGCGAAGACCGTTACCGGGTTCTCCCCCATCACGTATCGGAAGTGCTTTAGGTGTCGCTCCATGATTGCGACCACCTCACTCATCCAGGCCGACGCGCGGGTCGACCATCGTCAGGAGCACATCAATGAACAGGTTGACGCAGACAAAGAGCAAGGCCATCGCGAGAACAAAGCCTTGAACCGCGGCGTAGTCGGAGGCCACCAGGGCCTGGATCGCGAAGGATCCGATACCCGGCCAAGAAAATACTTTCTCCACGAGTACGTTTGCACCGAGCAAGAATGAGAAGACCATGCCGAGTGTCGTCAACACTGGCAGTGCGGCGTTCCGAAACGCATAGGTGACCAGGACCACACGGTTTGAAAGACCATTAGCGCGCGCCGTCCGGATGAAATCGCTGGCCAAGGCGCCGAGCATGGCCGCCCGCGTCATTCGTGCGATCGGCGCGAGCGCGAAGAGTCCCAGCGTTGCTGCCGGGAGGATCAATTGCGCAATCGACGCAACGAATGTCTCCCGGTCTCCGGCGAGCAAACTGTCGATGGTATAGAAGCCGGTCACATGCGGCGGTGACAGGTAGACGATACTGAGGCGGCCGAGCGGCGAGGGCGACCATCCCAGCAAATAGTAAAAGATGTAGACCAGGAACAATCCGGTAAAGAAAGTCGGCAGGGAAACCCCTGCCGTGACCATGACGCGGCAAAGGTGGTCGATCCAGCTATCGGGACGGGTGGCCGCGAGGACGCCAAGCGGTATGGCGACGAGTATCGCAAGTCCAAGCCCGATGAGGGTGAGCTCCAGGGATGCCGGGAGACGTCTCAGCAGTTCTTCCGTCACCGGCCGGCCGGTGCTCAACGAGGTCCCCCAGTCGCCGTTTACCAGATTGCGCACATAGATCGTGAACTGTTCGACCCAACTCTTATCCAAGCCAAGCGACTGACGCACTTGCTCGATTGACTCTTTGTCCGCCATGTCGCCCGCGAAATAGACCGCAGGGTCACCCGGCAGGGCGCGGGTGAGAACAAACGAGATGACGATGACGCCAAATACGGACGGCAGGGCTTGCGCCAACCGCCGTCCGATTTGGATAAGTTTATTGCCCATAACGGGTCTTGGTCAGCCCTTGGATATGGAGCGAACGTCAAGTTGCCGGTGGAACCAAGATGCATAACCGGAAACGTTCTTCTGCATCGCCGAATCTAGATATGGCTGATAGAGCGGTATGCGCGGAACGTCTTCGAAGGCGATCGCAATCATCTTTTTGACATTCGCCGCGTACATCGGGTCGGTTACCTGCATGTGCAGCGTGTCGTCGACTAACTTCTCAATTTCCGGATTCTTGTAATTCGACGAATTGAAGAGATGGCCGAATTTATAGGCCCAGAAGAAGTAGTAGTCCGGATAGTTGAGCCAGCCGCCGAAGTTCTCGAGATGCATCGGCAACCGCTTTTCGACCAATGCGGCCGTCCGCCAATTGGCGCCCGGAATTTTATCGAGCTTCGTTTTGATACCGATCTTAGAAAGCGATTCTTGGATCAGGAGCGCCGTCGGTTCCTGCCAATCCGCGAGACCGAGGTTAAAGGAGAGTGTCGTCTCGAAGCCGTCCTTGAAACCCGCCTCGGCGAGTAACGCCTTCGCCTTGTCGAGATCGGTGTCGTAGGGAAATGGCTGGGGCCACATGACGTCGGCGGGCGTCATATTCTTGCCGCCGAACATGGGAACGCCACGACCGTAGGCCGCTGCCGATACGATATCCTTGTACGGCAGGGCATAGGCGACGGCTTGGCGGACTTTCACGTTATCGAACGGCTTATGTTTCAGGTTAAGGGCCAAGACGTGCAGACAATTATCGATCGGCGCGCCGGAGACCGTGAGCTTGCCACCGTCCTTGAACTCTTTCGAATCCTTGGCGGGCACATTCATATAGAGATCCGCATCGCCCCGTTCGGTGAGCGCGCGGCGCGTTGCGGCGGACGGCACTTCGCGAACGATGACCCGCTTCACGCCAGGTTGCGGGCCAAGCGCCCAATCTTCGTTTCGTTCATAGACGAACTGTTGACCCGGATCCCAGCGGGCGAGCTTGTAAGCGCCTGAACCGGCCGGGTTCTTGTGCAGGTATTCCGTGCCCCAAGGATCCTTTTCGGTCACGTGCTTCTTGACGAGTTTAGAGTTGATGATGAACGGAATCGGCACGGCCAAATCAGGCAAGGTCAGTTTTGAGGGTGCCGGAATATCGATGCGGAAGGTCATATCGTCGACGGCGACGAACTGTTCCGGTTTCGTCATCGACCCCGCCTTCATCTGCACGAAGGGAAAGCCGCCGAGGCTGACGGCGCGATCGAACGACCACTTCACATCATGTGCGGTAACCGGTGTGCCGTCCCAGAATTTTGCCTTCGGGTTGATTTTGAACGTCAGCGACTTTCCATCTTCCGAGATGGCCCAGGACTCGGCGACTTCCGGTTCGATTTTTGTGGAATCATAGGCAAGCGATCCGTCCGCAAGTTTTTTGACGCCAAACCGCACCAGACGATCGTAAATATTAACGGTGACCTGATAGCTTGGCCGGTTCGTGCCCTTGCGATGCAGATCCAGACTGTTGATGCCGTGTCCCGAGACGACGACAAGCGTGTCAGACGGTCCCGCCGCTTCGGCCGGCAAGTATCTCAAGAAAGGAATCATGGAGGCGCCGGCGGCGACCCCGAAAGTCTTAAGAAAATTGCGTCGTTGCATCGTAGTTCTCCTTATCTGGTTGCAAGCTGGATGTGAGGGAATCGAGGTAAGCCCGCCATCCTCCAAAATGGGTTATATCTTCGGCGTCTTTCACCGCGACCGCTTCGCAAAGAAAGCCGTGCGCGGTCGAACCGTCCTCGAGAAAAATCGACCCGATCCCTAGGGGTGCGGGAATGCCTTGCAGGAATTTGCCGACAAATTGGCTAGGCAAAGCCCAAACTTCAGCGGCAATCGCCGATCCTTCCGGATCGCGGACGAGACCGGGCCGCGTCGGCGGGGTGCCTGCAAGTTTGAAGAGTTTGTATTGTTGAACGGTGTTCGCCTCCCGGAGGAATCTCGCACCGAGCCCGGTTAGTTCGCCGTTGAGAGGCAGTCCCGACATGTGAGCACCGACAACGACGACGGCGAGTTCATCCCTGTTCAGGTTACAAGCGTTGGGAATTGGTGCCGGGAACGGCCAACTCGTCGCCCCAAGCGACGGCTGAATTTTGGCTTGAAGGGATGCGGCTTGTGCAGAAAGTAGGCTGTCGTTGCCGGCCGTACCGATCAATGTGACACTACCAGGGCGGCCATCGTCACGTTGCGCAACAGGGACGGTGAGCGCGCAGAAGTCCAGCAAATTGACGAAGTTGGTATAGGTTCCGAGTTGCGCGTTCGGACCAATCGGATCGTTCTCGACCTCGGTACGCGTAATGAACTTTGGGATCGAGGGCACGCAGACTAGGTCGACCGACGCCATCGCCGCGGTGATCTCTTGGGCGAGTTCGCGAAGCCGATACATCGCGCGAAAAGTATCTGTCGCGGAGAACCCTAAGGCGACCTTGGTCACCTGTCGGGTGACAGGGTGTACGGCGTCGGGTTTCTCGGCCAAAAGCGCTTCGATCACCGTATGGCGTTCGGCCACCCAAGGGCCTTTATAAAGAAGGTCTGCAACGGCGTAGAAAGGATCAAAGTCGACCTCGGTTACGATGGCCCCAACTTCTCGAAGCGTATCAATGCTTTGATTGAACGATCGTTGCTGGTATTCATCGCCGAAGAACCGGATGGTTTCCGCGGAAGGGACCCCCACACGAAGGTGGGATAGCATGCCACTTCGCCGGAACGGCGGATATGCCCGCGAGTAAGCATCGCTGGAATCTTGCACCGCGACTGATTTAAAGATTTCAAAGGCGTCGTCTGCGGTCAGCGCGAAAATCGATACGCAGTCTAACGTCCGGCATGCAGGGATGACGCCCCGGTTGGATAATGCGCCGCGGGAGGGCTTCAGGCCCACGATCCCATTTAATGCCGCCGGCACACGCCCTGATCCCGCGGTATCGGTCCCAAGCGAGAAGCTAACCAAGCCTTGCGCAACCGCAACGGCGGAGCCGGAACTGGATCCGCCCGGGACGACTTCCGGATCGATCGCATTTAGGGGTGCGGGGTAAGGTGTACGCATGCCGACCAAGCCCGTTGCGAACTGATCCAGATTGGTTTTGCCTATCAGGAGCGCGCCGGCCGCCCTTAGTCGTTTTATTACGAAAGCGTCTTCTTCGGCCGTGTAGGCAAATTCGGGACAGGCCGCTGTCGTCGGCGTCCCCGCGACATCAATATTGTCTTTAACGGCGAACGGAACGCCCCAAAGCGGCATTGCCTCGAACTGCGTTTGATCGAGGGCTTCGGCGTCTTTAAAAACCTCGCTTCGGTCTAGCACTGTGATGAATATGCCCGGGTCGCCGAGGTTTTGGATACGCCGATAAACCTCCTCAACCACCTCGAAAACATCTAGGCCGGCGGCATACGCCGCTCTCAAGGACTGCAAATCGAAGGGAAGATCATGGCTCATGTTGCATCTGCGAAATTGATGTGCAGATGTGACTAGATCAATTTTATGTGCTTCTGAATACTGTCAATTTTTGCTCGGTCTGATGCAAAAATGGCATCACTATTAACTGAAGCTTTGCAATAGAGCTTCATTTTCCCTTTGACCTATATCGATGCGGTGTCCAAAGCTGGTTCCATAAGAAAGGCCGCGGAAACGCTTGCGATCACTTCAACCGCCCTCAATCGTCGAATCCTGGCGATGGAAGAGGAAATTGGTGTTCCGATTTTCGAACGCCTCGCCCGCGACACGATAGTCGCTGATTGCTCAGCGGCGGCTCGTCTCATTATGGATTACGGCACCCTGCGCGATA
>CAXGSZ010000171.1:0-5748 GCA_964012455.1 uncultured Alphaproteobacteria bacterium | reverse complement strand
CCGCGCCGTAGGCCTCGAGGGCCCACACCTCCATCTCGCCGAAGCGCTGTCCGCCAAACTGTGCCTTACCACCGAGCGGCTGCTGGGTGACCAGGCTGTATGGACCGATCGAACGGGCATGGATCTTATCGTCGACCAGATGGTGCAGTTTCATCATGTAGATGTTACCAACAGTCACCTTGCGATCGAACGGCTCGCCCGTCCGTCCGTCGACGAGCGTTACTTGACCAGATTCTTCAAGGCCGGCATCCTGCAACATGTCGACGATATCGCCTTCATGCGCACCGTCGAAGACCGGCGTCGCAATGGGTACACCACGGCTGAGATTTCGCGACAACTCCAATATCTGATCGTCATCCATGGACGCGATATCGCTGTTGTAAGCCTCTTTGCCGTAAACCTCCTCGAGACCCTTGCGGAGTTCCTTGGTCGCAGCATCACGGGCAGCTTCCAAGAGATTACCGATCTTGCGGCCCATTCCGGCACAAGCCCAACCGAGATGTGTCTCTAAAATTTGCCCCACATTCATACGGCTCGGCACACCGAGCGGATTGAGTACGATATCAACCGGTTGCCCGTCCGCGAGGTACGGCATGTCCTCGACAGGCACGATGTTGGAGATGACCCCCTTATTGCCATGCCGGCCGGCCATCTTATCGCCCGGCTGAAGCTTGCGCTTGGTCGCAACGAAGACCTTGACCATCTTCATCACGCCTGGGGGCAATTCGTCGCCGCGTTGAAGCTTCTCGACCTTGTCTTCGAACCGGCGCTGCAACTCGTCTATAGAGTTGTCGTATTGCCGCTTAAGAGCTTCGAGCTCGTCGTTAACGCCGGCATTCTTGACGACGATCTGACGCCATTGTCCCGGCGTGAACTCGCCGAGAAGATTTTCCGTCACGCGCTTGCCTTCAACCACCCCCTTCGGACCGCCCACCACCGTCTGATTCATCAGACGATCCTTCAGGCGCTCATTGTAGGAGCCTTCCAGAATGGCTTTTTCATCATCACGGTCCTTGGCGAGACGTTCAATCTCAGACCGCTCAATGGCAAGTGCACGTTCGTCTTTTTCAACACCGCGACGCGAGAACACACGCACCTCAACGACCGTGCCTTCGACCCCCGGCGGCACCTTGAGCGAGGTATCGCGGACATCGGAGGCTTTCTCGCCAAAGATCGCACGGAGCAGTTTTTCCTCAGGCGTCATCGGCGATTCGCCTTTTGGCGTGACTTTACCAACCAGGATATCGCCTGCAGCAACTTCGGCACCGATATAGACGATGCCGGCCTCATCAAGATCCTTCAGCGCTTCTTCACCAACATTGGGGATATCGCGCGTGATCTCTTCCTGACCCAGCTTCGTGTCACGGGCCATCACCTCAAACTCTTCTATATGAATTGACGTGAAGACATCCTCGCGAACAATGCGCTCGGACATCAGTATCGAATCCTCGAAGTTGTAACCATTCCACGGCATGAACGCGACCAGCACGTTCCGTCCAAGCGCAAGTTCACCGAGTTCAGTCGACGGACCGTCGGCAATAATGTCGCCACGATCCACGTATTCACCTACCTTAACCAGCGGACGCTGGTTAATGCAGGTGTTCTGGTTCGAACGCTGGAACTTCAAGAGATTGTAAATGTCGACACCAGAAACTTCGGCCGCGGTTTCCTCCGTCGCGCGAATGACGATGCGGGTTGCGTCGACCTGATCGACAACACCAGAGCGTCGGGCAACGATAGCCGCACCCGAATCGCGAGCCACCCGCTCTTCCATACCGGTACCAACCAGCGGCGCTTCCGCTTCGAGCAGCGGCACCGCCTGGCGTTGCATGTTCGAGCCCATGAGCGCGCGGTTGGCGTCATCATTTTCAAGGAATGGAATCAATGCAGCCGCGACAGAGACAATCTGCTTCGGCGAAACGTCCATCAGCTCGACGTCTCCTGGACGAGCAACCTCGTACTCACCACCCGAGCGAACTGTCACCAGTTCGTCCGTCAGCTTGCCCTTAGAGTCGATCGACGCATTCGCCTGAGCAATCTTGTATCGGCCTTCCTCCATCGCCGACATATAGAAAACCTCTTCAGTCACCTTGCCGTTCTTGATCTTGCGATAGGGAGTCTCGATGAAGCCGTACTGATTGACCCGCGAGAAAGTCGCAAGGCTGTTAATCAGGCCGATATTCGGACCCTCCGGGGTCTCAATCGGGCAAATGCGGCCATAGTGCGTCGGATGCACGTCGCGCACTTCGAAGCCCGCCCTTTCACGTGTCAGGCCACCCGGCCCCAAGGCCGAGAGGCGCCGCTTGTGCGTGATCTCACTAAGCGGATTGGTCTGATCCATAAACTGCGAGAGCTGTGACGAGCCGAAGAACTCGCGTACGGCTGCCGCTGCCGGCTTCGCATTTATCAAGTCATGTGGCATAACACTGTCGATATCAACGGTGCTCATACGCTCCCGGATTGCGCGCTCCATACGCAGCAGGCCAATACGGTACTGATTCTCCAGCAACTCACCAACCGAACGGACACGGCGGTTGCCGAGATGGTCGATATCATCAATCTCACCCCGACCGTCCTTCAGATCAACCATAATCTTGACTATATTGAGGATGTCCTCCTTTCGAAGGACACGCATCTGGTCGTCAGTCTCCTGATTGAGGCGCGAGTTCATCTTCACCCGGCCGACCGCCGATAGATCATAACGCTCAGAATCGAAGAACAGGCTCTTGAACATCGCCTCCGCCGTCTCGAGGGTCGGCGGCTCGCCCGGACGCATGACCCGATAGATGTCGATCAATGCGTCTTCGCGGCTTTCGTTCTTGTCGGTCGCGAGCGTGTTTCGGATATACGCGCCAACGTTATTGTGGTCGATCGCAAGGGTCGGAATAACGGTGATCGACGCTTCACCGAGTACCTCGAAAAGCTCTTCGGTGAGCTCGTCGCCGGCCTCCGCCAGCACTTCGCCCGTCTTCTCGTTGATCAGATCACAGGCGACATAACGGCCGTACAGATCCTCCGCCGGAACAACGATCTCCGTCAGCCCGCCCTCAGCCAGCTTGCGACACTGCCGGGGAGTCATCTTCGTGCCCGATTCGGCCACGACACGCCCGGTCTTGGCATTAATCATATCGCGCTCAAGCGTTGCGCCGCGATAGACCTCCGGGTCAAACGGCGCCTTCCATCCACGCTTGTGCTCTTGATAGGAAACCGAGCCGTAGAAGTACGCGAGCACCTCTTCCTTCGACATGCCTTCCGCTTCCGTCGGGTCCAAGGCTTCGCCCTTGGCCGCCAAGTCCTCGCGCTTGACCGCGGTCTCCGCGCCGTCGAGAGCCAGAAAAAGTGTCGTCGCAGGCAGCTTACGCCGGCGATCAATACGCACGAACACCAGGTCTTTCGCGTCGAATTCAAAGTCGAGCCATGATCCCCGATACGGGATAACACGTGCCGCGAACAAATACTTACCCGAGGAATGCGTTTTGCCCTTGTCGTGGTCGAAGAATACGCCCGGCGAGCGGTGCATCTGGCTGACGATAACGCGTTCTGTGCCATTCACTACGAAGGTGCCATTGTCGGTCATCAGAGGCATGTCGCCCATGTAGACATCCTGCTCCTTGATATCGCGGATCGAACGCGCGCCCGTATCCTCATCTATATCCCACACGACCAGTCGTAGCGTTACCTTCAATGGCGCCGCATACGTCATGCCACGCTGTTGGCATTCCTCAACGTCATATTTTGGATCTTCCAATTCATATTTGACAAATTCGAGCTGGGCACGCCCGGAGAAATCCGAGATGGGAAATACCGTCTTGAACGCTTCCTGCAATCCGGAATCCGTCCGATCCGGCGCCATAACGCCGGTCTGCAAGAATCTGTCATAGGAGCTCTTCTGCACCTCAATCAGGTTCGGCATCGGCGCTACGTCGCCGATCCGTCCGAATGTTTTCCGAATGCGCTTGCGACCCGTGAACGACTTGGTCATGTCAAAACCTCAGTAATTTTTCGCCCGAAGGGCACACCAAATTACGCCCTTCCGATAGAGACGCCGTGAGAGGCAACGCCAATTGGTGTGCCCCTCCTCGGCGATGTCTCGTCTTCGTCGCACTATTGGAGTTCGACCGATGCCCCGACTTCTTCCAACTTGCCTTTGATCTCTTCGGCCTCGTCCTTTGCGACGTCTTCCTTGACGGGCTTCGGTGCACCTTCCACCAGGTCTTTTGCTTCTTTGAGACCAAGACCGGTAATCGCACGCACCTCTTTGATGACATTTATCTTTTTATCACCAATGGCGGTTAGCATTACGGTAAAGGCATCCTTCTCCGCGGCTGCTTCACCACCCGCGTCAGCACCAGGCGCTGAAGCCGCCACCGCTACCGGTGCTGCCGCCGAAACGCCCCACTTCTCTTCCAATAATTTCGACAGCTCGGCCGCCTCGATGACGGTAAGTGCCGAAAGATCTTCAGCGATTTTTTCCAAATCAGCCATTTTCTACTTTCTCCTGGTTTGAACCTGATAAGACTGGATCAATCCTAAACGCATCATTCTCCGCCACTGGCGGCATGCGCTCCCATCACCCGAGCGAGCTGACCCGCCGGAGCTTGGAGCACGCCCGCGACCTTCGTTGCCGGAGCCTGGAGCAGACCTACGATCTTGCCCCTGAGCTCGTCTAACGACGGCAGTTTTGCAAGCGTCTTCACGCCATCCGCGTCCAGTACATCCGCATCGAGAGCACCACCGACGATCGTCAGCTTTTCGTTCTCGTTAGCGAACTCCACTGCAATTTTTGC
This sequence comes from uncultured Alphaproteobacteria bacterium, assembly GCA_964012455.1. GTDB lineage: Bacteria > Pseudomonadota > Alphaproteobacteria > UBA8366 > UBA8366 > UBA6544. The sequence goes on along the minus strand of CAXGSZ010000171.1, from coordinate 961 downwards.
GGCGGCAACCGGGTCCTTAGATACGGCAATTGCCGTCGGCCCCGTGAACGCGTCTTCCAGCGCTTCGAACTTCGTTTCCTTCAGCGCGATTTTTGCCAGGCGGTTCTTCGTCACCTTAAACTTACAACCCGCCTCGCGCATCTGCCTTCGGAGGTCGGAGACTTCACTCACCGTAAGACCCGATTGATGGGTCACCACGACGAGGTTATTCTCCTCGAAGTCCTGATGCAGTTCGGCGACCAGGGCTTCCTTTTTTGATCGGTCCACTGATCGTCTCCACTTTGGTTGCACAAGGATGTAGTTTCCGCGACGACATCGCTTTCACCACATCCGCTTCACCTGTCCGAGAGGTTCAAACCAACGGGTTACCCCGTCGAATCTCGGTCTTCCCCTCTGTCTCATGCCGGTCGGTTTCCCGTTTAGGCGTTCCCGAAGGAACACACCCGCAATCTCGGACAGAAACGGACACTCCGAAAAGTCTCCGCACTCCACCCCCCGGCCGGAACCGGACGGCGAAAATCGTCAGTCGTTCCCGAGTGCGTTCTGCACGTCGAGTTTCACCCCCGGCCCCATCGTCGAGCTGATGGCCGCCTTGGTGACATATGTCCCCTTTGCACCGGACGGCTTCGCCTTGGCGATGGCATTGACGAAAGCGCGCACGTTCTCCACCAACGCCTTTTCTTCAAAGCTCGCCTTGCCGACACCGGCATGAATTATGCCCGCTTTCTCGCAGCGGAATTGCACTTCACCGCCTTTGGCTGCCTGCACGGCCGCTGTGACATCTTGGGTCACCGTGCCGAGTTTTGGATTCGGCATCAAGCCCTTCGGACCAAGCACACGCCCGAGGCGGCCAACCACAGCCATCATATCGGGTGTTGCAATGCAGCGATCGAATTCAATTTCGCCAGCCTGGACCTTCTCCGCTAAGTCTTCAGCACCGACAACATCCGCTCCCGCAGCC
>CAXGSZ010000170.1:0-5794 GCA_964012455.1 uncultured Alphaproteobacteria bacterium | reverse complement strand
GGGTTCGGCGTCGAGCCAACCGGCAAGCACAACGACGGCTGCTTCATCGCGATCTATAACGTCGAAGCGTTCCGGCCGCTTGAGACCTTCAAGTCCGAAGTCACGGAATTCGCGGAATACTTGAAGGCGACCAAGCCTGCTGCCGGGGTCGAGGAAGTGCTTTATCCGGGAGAGATCGAAGCCAACCGACGCAGGGAACGCCTCGCCAATGGCATTTTCGTCGAGGACACGACCTGGGCACGGCTAAAAGAACTCGCGGACAAATACGGCGTTGCCGATAGCTGCGACTTCAGCGGGTAGCCGCCGTCGAGAGTTTTGACCTTTAGCGGGAAATCTCGGTCGCCCTTGCGTAACGGGCGTATGCAATTTCGTGTGCTTGCCGCGCAGCAGCGCTCAAGGGTGCCCCTGACAGCCGCGTTTCGCGGTCGAATTAGCCATGGCTATCCTGACCTCGCACCGGCAGGACGGTGGTCCGAGGTTCCGGCAACGGACGGACATGGGTCGGTAGATAGCTGACGGCATACCCGATGTGCCGGTCGTCGCTCCTATTCAGCCTTGAAAAATGGATGGTATGGGTGTGATGCAAAGACATCTCACCCGCCTTCAGAGGTACTGCAATGCCGTCCGTCGTGCTGCTTGATTCAACGACCCTGATTGCGCCCGACCAGACCACCAGGGTCGATCCCATGGGCAACCTGCTGATCACCCTCCAGGATAATTTAATCATCGTTTCCCAGGGCGAAGACCCGGAGACCAGTTCTGATTCGAAACCTAGTTGTCGAACTGGGTTTCGGATAACGCCAATACGTTTCCGGGAAACGAAATCAGCTCCGCGATCGTGACATCTGGTAGCTTAGATGCGTCTTCACCGTCGGCCACTCACTGGCGATGATGCTGTAGCAGCAGGTGTCGCGAAACGAACCGTCAGCCATCACCATGTGGTTCCGCAACACACCGTCGAGCTTCGCCCCGAGGCGTTCGATCGCACCCCGGCTCTGTTGATTGAAGAAGTGGGTACGGAACTCGACGGCGATGCAATCGAGCGTCTCGAAGGCATGGCGCAGGAGCATGAACTTGCATTCCGTGTTCATCGGACCGCGCTGTGCGCGCTTGCGGTTCCACGTGGAGCCGATCTCGACCCGCTTCGACGCTGCGTCAATGTTCATGTAGGTCGTCATACCGACCGCCTGACCAGTCGCGTTCTCGATGGTGGTAAACGGCAGCATTGATCCCGTTTCCTGCAGACCGAGACGGCGATCGATCTCACCCGCCATGTCCTCCGCGGTCGGCACGAAGGTATACCAGAGCTTCCACAACTCGCCGTCCTTGGTGGCTTCCACCAAATCGTCGAAATGGCTGCGGTCGAGCGGGGCGAGAGTTGCATGTTCGCCTTCCAGTGTGACGGGGTCGGGCCAGGGCATCAGTATCGTCCTTCGGGTCTATTCAGAATCGCCGAGAAACTAATCCTGCGGCATCAAAGCGCAAGGGAGAAAATGCGCAACTCGGCAGGAGCCAAAATGGTGCCGCGCCTTACAACACCGCCTCCGCCATCCTTTCCAGCTGTTCACACATCTCGGCGTCCGTCTCGACCCAATCTGGCCGAACGATGACTCGTTCTGCACCGGCATCGTGCAGGTCCCGGATCAGTTGCTTGTCGGCGGGCTGGCCGTAGATAGTGATGCCGATGGATTTCGGGTCGCGCCCGGCATCCGTAGCGAGCCGGTCGAGTTCCTTCCGTTTCGCTTCGAGCTCCTGGGGCGTGATACGATTGGGAAGCCAGCCGTCCGCGTGCGCGACAATCCGTTCTAGCACTTTCGGCGCCATCCCGCCGATATAGATCGGCGGATAAGGATCCTGCGCCGGTTTCGGAAAGGAGTGGATTGGCGGAAAGTCAAAGAATTCGCCGTGGTATTCGGATACTTCTTGCGTCCAGCACCCTTTCATCACATCGAGCCCTTCGCGGGTCTGGCTCCAGCGGCGTTGGAAATTGCCGCCCATCAACTCGGTTTCTTCCTTCAGCCAGCCGGTACCAATGCCAAAGATGAACCGGCCCCCGCTGTGCAGATCAAGGACTGAAATCTCCTTCGCCAGCAACAGCGGGTTACGTTCCGGCACGAGAGTAATTCCGGTCGCAAGCTTGATCGTCGACGTGACGGCGGACGCCCGCGCCAGCGCGATATAAGGATCGCTAAAATGCGAATAGGTCCACGGAATTTCACCCCCTGTCGCCGGGAACGGACTGTCGCTTTCAACCGGCACTGCTGGGTGTTCCGCGTACCAGATCGAATCATAGCCGAAGTCCTCGGCCTTCTTGGCGATGACCGCCGGGTCGTATGTATAGGCGGGCAGCGGGACGGAAGTTCCAATGGTCATCGTGAGTTCCTTTAAACGTCGTCTGGATTGCGGGGTCGCACGGTGTTGCGCCCCTTATGCTTCAAGTCCCATGAGCCGCGCAGCAGTCCCGCCGAGTATCGCGATACGGTCTTCGTCGCTCAGGTCGGGCGTATTCAGGACAAGGTCTACCTCGGTGCTGGTCCAGGGGAAGGGATAATCCGTGCCGATCATGACTTGCCCCGGGCCGGTCTCGGCAATCAGGTGGCGGAGTGCTTCAGGTGTGAACACGATGGTATCGAAGAAGAGCTGCCCGTCTTTAAGGTAGGCCGTCGGGTTCTTCTTCGGCAGTGGCCCGACCCGGTTCGGGAAAGTACGGCAAACCGCGTTGGAACGATTAGCATAGGATGGCAGGTATCCGCCGCCATGCGCGGCACATATCTTGAGCCCGGGAAAGCGGTCGAGCGTCCCCTCGAAGATCAAGTGCGACAGAGCGATCGTCGTCTCAAGCGGATTGCCGATCGTATTTTCCAACAAGCCACTGCCCGCAAGCCGCCCACTCGGCTCAAGCTCGCTGGTCCCCCGGGGGTGCAGGAAGATTAGGAGGTCGAGTTCCTCACACTTTGCCCAGATCGGATCGAAATCCGGATCGGCCAGCTCCCGGCCTTCCACACTACCGCCGATGCTGAGCCCGCGCAGGCCAAGTGATTTCGCCGCATATTCGATCTGCTCGACCGCAAGGTCCGGATGCTGGAGCGCGGCCGTCGCGAACGCGGTAAAGCGGTCCGGCGTCGCGGCGCAGATTTCCACCAGCGCCTCGTTCTGGATACGGACGACTTCCGCGGCCGCGTCACGGCCGGCATGATACCAATAAGGATTGATGCTGAGCGCCGCCGTGTCGATCCCCTGCGCGTCCATCGCCGCGATCCGGGTCGTCGTATCGTCCATGAGGAGTTCTTTGTTGCCGGCCTTCGTATCAAGCACCGCGAGGGCATCGGGCACCACGCAATGTGCATGAATATCGACCGTCCGAACCCGAGCCCCGTTGACGACGACTTCGCGCCGGTCCCCGTGCGAATGGGCGCCGCCGCCGTTTCCCTCACCTGCAGGGCTGCGCATGGCGCAATCGACAAACCCTATCTTGCTAGTCATTCCGGAATTCTCCCTTCAGCAAGGAAGCTTAGATCGATACCTTCCCTTAAGCGAGCGGTGTCGGCACGGTGTCGAGCTACGCCAACCCCACCAGCTCCAGGACGGCACGGCCAAAGCGATGCTGTGGATTGCAGAAGGCATCCAGAACCGAAAAGTGATGATGGCCGTCAACGCTCATCGTCGCGGGCGTACCACCGGCATGGCGCAGGACATCCGCATAGGCGGCCGTCTGACGCCCGTACTCCTGGCTTTCAAGACCACCGTAAGCGAGCAGGGTGGCACGCGGTGCCACCGGTGGCGGTTGCTTAATCGGACTGTTACGTGCAGCGCTCTCTTCCGTCAGCTGCAGCGGTTCGTTGACATGGGAGAGGTGGATCGGCTCCAGATCGTAGAGGCCACTGATACCGGTCACTCCCTTGATTGTGTCAGCCGGCAAGTCGTCGCTCACGGCCCAATCCGTTGCCAGCATCATGCCGGTGATATGCCCGCCCGCGGAATGACCCGAGACAAACAGGCGAGCACTGTCGCCGCCGTATTCGGCGCCATGACGGTGCGTCCACGCGACGGCGCGGCGGCACTGTGACACCAGCTCATCCATCGTGTGATCGGGGCAGAGGCCGTATTTCGGAATGACGAACATGGCGCCTCGCTCGACAAAGGAGTGGGCGAGAAACCGGAACCACGATTTGTCACCGGCGCGCCAATAACCACCGTGAAAGAACATCAGGATCGGAGCAGGTCCGCCGCCAGCCGGGTGAAAGATATCGAGCACCTCGACAGGACTCTCCCCGTAAGCAACGTCGAGCGTACAGGCAAAGTCATTCACCGTCTGCTCGCTGTCCGCCAACCAGCGCTTTACGAACGCACCGAATTCCGGCACAGCGGCACGGGCGTTGTATTGCGCATCCAGCTCAGCTTGATTGTAGTCGCGATAGACAGGTGTGCTCATGATGTCCCTATAAACGCAGTCTTGCGCCTTTACCCGGAATATAACGGGTTTCGACCAAATTGATCCTTCTCGACGTCTTGGCCCGTTGTAATCCAGTAGTCGACGCCCTTCACGACACAGTCCAAGTAATGCTGCAAGTGATCGCCAAAAAGGCGCTCCAGGTACCGCGCCTTCTGTGCGTCCTCCAGATCGGCCTTCAGATACGGAATCACCTCAATCAAAAACCAGCATGACGACGCGGTTTGCGGCGCGATGCGCCACAAGACGCGGGCGGTCAGATTTGGGCTTTCGCCGAGCTCGATGTCGTACCCCACGCCTTCCATCCAAGCAACGAAGTTGCGCTGATAACTGCGGCCGCTGTAGTAGGTGATCGAATCCCTCGACCCGACGCCCGGCCAGGACTCGACTTCGGTGCTGTCGCAGAACGGGTGGCAGCGCTTCAGGTTGCCTGGCGTTGCAAGGCCCTTCCAAACAACCTCCGGCGCCGCAGCGATTTCGATTGCCGAGGAAATGGGACGGCCGGTCTCAAGCCCCTTCGACCCCAGCGCCCCCTGCCAGGATGGTATGCCTTCATCTTGATTCATGTTTCGTATGTATCCGCCACTCACCCCAACACGGAGAAACTGCTGTCGGGGTTGATCGCTCGCTTGCGGGAATAAAAACCGACATCGGTATCGCGACCGATATAGGGCAAGTGAAAACTGAGCGGCGCCGTGTCGTGATCGTTACCGGCCTCGCAATAGTCGACCAGCGCCGCCATCATTTTGCCGGCAATCGGGGCGTTCTTAAACTGGTTGCCACTGGTGCCGCAGGCCATGTAGAAGCCCGGCAGTTCCGACTTGTCGTAGATCGGTATCCAGTCCTCGGTCACGTCGTAACAATCGACCACGCCGCTGGCTTGGTTCGGGATGCCGAGGCTTGGGACCCGCTGCGCATAGCGCATCGCCTGCACGTTCCACTGGTCGGTGAAATTTCGGTCGTAATCCATATCGTCATCGACCCAGGCGTGGTCATCACAGGGCGGATCTTCGGACCCGACCAGAATATGATTGCCATGCTCCGGGCGGCAGTAGCATGAAATATCGCTGTCGGAGACAACGATACCGTTCTGCTCGAAGTCGAACGCCGTGGGCGACGGAACGTGCACCACTTCCTGCTTCAGGACGCGCGTGGTCATGGTCATATCCCCTGTCACGCCTGCCATCTCATTGATCCGGGAAGAAGCCGGGCCGCCGACATTGATAACCACAGGGGCCAACAACTCTTCCCCGTCGGCGAGCTTCACACCGGCGGCGCGTCCGTCGCGTTGAAGGATTCCGACGATCGGCGCATTGAACCGGAACCGCGCGCCATGCACCTCGG
>CAXGSZ010000169.1:0-5795 GCA_964012455.1 uncultured Alphaproteobacteria bacterium | reverse complement strand
TATCCGACGACGTCTCCAGCGCACTGATCTGACGGCTGATTGGCTCAGATTCAAAGAGTCGCCCGCGTGGGTAAAACTGCCCGCGTCGGCAACCGCGTGAAACACTCTTAGCTTAACCCAATCCATCCCGTTGCCGAGCGCACAGCCCCAGCAAAAACGGGGTCCCTATGCGCTTCCTAGAAGCCGAACATGTGATCGAAGCTAAAACTGCCCGACTCATTGATCACGCCATGATACCCAAATAGCCGGCACGTGACGTCGCGGATGATGACATAGGGCCGTTCGCCGGCGCGGCGACGGTCTGTGGCATCGAATACGTCATGGTAACGCCAATTCAATGACCCGCCGCATGGAATATTGACGGTTTGCGCCGCGACCTCCGCACCTTCTCCATCATGCAACAGTAAACAGGTATCTGATGTCTCATACCATGGCGTCGATGCAGGATATATCAGATGGCACATGGTATCGTCTGGCGCCAGCCCAAGGCGCAGAAAGAGACGCGTGCTCAACCCGGGTGCCGGACCATTGTAGGACTGCGGTTCGTTGCGGTACGTCAGAACGGTATTGAAGATATGCGCACCAAAACTTGTTTCCGCCGCATGGCCACTGTTTCGTTCCCGGTAGCGGAAAAGACCATGTAGCCAGCCATCCGCCTCGCCGCCTTCGGCGAAATCGTACACCAATTCCATATGTCCAAAACCATCGCGGAGGGAGCCATTGACCAGACCGTCGATGGGAAGACTCGCGTCATGATCTCGCGGCAGACAACCAAAGCGATGTCGGATCACTTCCTGGCCGTCCGGCGCGTATACGATCAAGGCAACCGGCAACGTGTTCTGAACCGTCGACATCGGAGTCGCCAGGGCCTCGCTGCTGAAGCGGGACATTGGTAGGACGGGCGCCGGCAGGATGAAAGACTTACCGAGGAGATTACTCAACTCAGCGATCCTCGGATCAGCCTTGAGATCTGACCGTTCGACATTCGGGTGCGAAATCCGTGAACGGCCGGACTCAACATTGAAGATTTCATACCGCGGGCGCACAAAATACTTGCCTGCCCGGATCTCCACCTGCTCGGGCCACGCCAGTTCCGGCAGCAGTTCGGCAATATCCAACGCATACGACCCGAAGGGCGGTATCTCACGTTCGAGCCTCGCAATGTCATCCATCCCCATCCGGTTGAGGCCGACTGCGCCGGCGGGAATTGGGCAAGGATGGCTGTTCTGCACCCAAAGAACGACTTTTTCACCGTCCGCCGGCGCCGGCAGGCCCGCATACAGATCGGAAGGCCAGGCATTGGCGTCGTGCGTACAAGACAGCACATCCGGAGTATCGCCGTAGGTGTCGAGTGCATATTTGACCACGTCATGGCCTGACACATTTACCGCGTGGATGAACAACTGGCCCGTAAAGGCGCCGAGACCAAGCCGCGCACGCACTTCCTGGCTGTCGAATACCACGGAGCCCACACCCACGGGCAGGTCCTCGCGCCACTCCGCCAGAACGGCCCCGTCGGAATCGAACAGGCAGCACCACATCCAAACGTCTTTTGCACCGTAACCCGCCCAGTAATTTGCGGTGACGATGCGTGTATGATGGCCATTTTCGTCGCGGAAAAAGGCAAAATTGGTCGCGAAATTGATCGGGTCGAGATACAGCTTCGGCGCCGACAACATATCGTCGTCCAATCGCACCGAATCTAAGGTCACGATCTCGGCGCCCTCCGGCAAGAGATGCCGGATTTGACCCGCGAAGCGTTCAGCGTCAAATGCGGGAATGAAAACGACTCGTGCTCCGCTATCCGCTAATTCCGTCACGGGCCGCGTGGTCTCGCCGAGTACAGTCTCACCAATCCTTTCGACATCCTGAACGAACACCCCGGCGAAGTTCAAACCGCCGCAGCTATGAATCTCAGCGAATGGTGTTGTCAGTCCGAGCGGATCGTAAATAGCGACCGGGTCCACAAGACCGGCGAGCAAATCCGGTATGCGTCTCGCGGTCAGGGGATGGCCTACAGCCTTGAAAAACGAAAACCCACCGGTGACGTTGCTAAACGTTTCTATCGCGAGTGCCATAAGCCGATTGTGTCTCCCAGACTCTAGGTTGCCAGACCGAGACGTTTGAAGAATGACGAGACCTTATGCCGACGCTGTTCACGTCGAACGTAACGCTCATCGGTCACCCAGTTCAACTGAATCGCACGCCGTTCGCCCTCGAAGGACTTGTGACCGTGCCAAGCATTGTCACTACACTTGAACGCCAGCATGGTGCCCTCGTCAGGCGGCACCTCGACGGCAAAGTTCTCGATATCGCCAGGGCGCCGCAACAATCGCAGGCGCCCCCCATCTTCCTCCCAACTCGGATTCAGATAGAGCAACACAGTCACGATCTTATCTTTAGAATCCGTGTGAATTTGCCCGTCTCGAGCACGACAATGGCCCCGCACCGTCACCATGGTCGGCCTACCACTTAAGTCCGTTGAAAATTTTTCGGATAGCAGCGACGCAACATTAGGGCCGCGAAGCGTCTCGACGAGCTCGCGGAAGACCGGTCCGTAGTTGAGCGCTGCGAGAGGAACGCTGCCAGGTCCATCCATTTCAGGAAAGTCGCGCAACACTGCCTGCAGAGCATGGCCCTGGATTAGGCCGGGGACGACCAAATACTCGAACGGATCCGACATGACGGCCGCTGCACGCAGTTTCTTGTTATCGATTAGCGACATTGATTCGCCGACTATCATCGGAGACCGAAAAGATACGGCGACCGCAATGGACTGGCAATGTTCATGAAGCATACTGCGGCGATCCGCCGCCCTCGGTTAAAGTGCAAGCCGTTCAACGATTGCGCGGGCCGCTCGCGTCGTCTCGTCGAGGGACTTCGCATCCGTCAACTCAATGTCACCCAAGAACGGCCGCGTGTATTGCAAGCGCTTCATTTCCTCATGAAAACGCGCGAACTTGCTACCAGTCCCTCCATCCAATGCGAGCACATAGACGGGTTTACCGGTGTAGCAGGCTTCCGACACCATATTCACCGAATCACAGGTCACAAGGATCGCGTCCGCTCGAGCCAGAAAGGTGAAGTACGGATTGTCCCCAACGCCATCCCAAAAATAGATACCGGGCCCCTTGAGCCGCGAACGCAACAACGCCTCATTGCCGGCACCGGTACGCCGAGAGGCTGTCACCATGAGACCGCATCCACTACGCTCAACTAACGTTTGGAGATCGTCTGCCAACTTACTAGCAATCTCGGTGGTCATCCTATAAGTGCTGTTGGTCCCCCCCAACAAAACGGCTAAAACAGGCTCAGGAAGAGCCGTGACTTCAACCGGCATGCACTGCACCGCGTCCGATAGTAAATCACCAGTAAGCCGGTTCATGGAACCAAGGACCACGATGACATTCTCGCCCGAGAGGCCATCATGGGATTGGGAGACAATGGCGTCGAACCGTTCCGCGCCCGTGCGCGGATGCTGCGCGTGAACAATTTGGGTAGATCCACCGCTTTGTCGCTTGATCCATATCGCGGGCCCCACCGCATGCCGTCCACAGCCCACGACAAGGTCAGGCCAGGGCATCTCGAGCCCCGGCGCAGCGACACCTGATATACCCGGCGGCCACATGCCCGCTGGAAAGAACGACCACAGGCGGGACGGCACGACTTCTTTCTCAATAATGTCAAAATTTCCGGCTTCCCGCGCGATGGCCGACGCCAAGCCGAACGCCTGATTGACCATGCCAATCTTGCCGTCGGTGAGTGCCCATATCTTGCGGTTTGCCATTTTTCATCCGTTCGACGTCAGCATATCCTGGATGGATCATTCCTGCTTGGTCAGTCGTTGACAAGGCGGATCGCCTTGCCCTTACGTGAGTGGAAATAATAATATTGCGCGCCAGCCAAACGATGTGGGATCCCCTTCCGTGAAACGGGTAAAGCTCGACAAAATCGATCGGAAAATTCTCCGCGACCTGCAGGAGGACGGCCGCATGACCAATGTCGACTTATCGAAGCGCGTCGGGATCTCGGCCCCCCCCTGCCTCCGGCGAGTCCGCGCTCTGGAAGAGGCGGGTTATATCCGCGGCTATCATGCCGACGTCAATCATGAGGCCCTCGGTTACGGCGTGACGGTATTCGCCCAGGTTGGCCTGACCAGCCAGGCGGAGAGCGACCTCAAGGCTTTCGAGAACTTGGTCGAGAGCTGGCCCGAAGTCCGCGAGTGCCACATGTTGGCGGGTGAAGCTGATTTTATTCTGAAAGTGGTGTCGGCCGACTGGGACAGTTACAACAAATTCCTCACCACCGAGTTGACGTCCGCGCCCAATGTCAGCCACGTCAAATCAGCTCTCGCCATTCGCACATCGAAACACGCATTCGGAATTCCTATTCCGATCGAGGATCCGGTGAGCGACATGGACTAGCCCGTACCTATTTGTAAGAAATCTTGATGATCTCGTAGTCTTTGTGACCGCCCGGGGTGACGACTTCGGCAATATCACCGACGGACTTGCCAATCAGGGCGCGTGCCAGCGGTGCCGTAATAGACAGAAGGCCCGCGCTGATGTCAGATTCATACTCACCCACGAGCTGGTATGCGACTTCTTCGTCCGTATCGCAATCGGCGAGTTCAACCTTTGCGCCGAACTTTACCTGATCACCCGACACTTTTGAGACATCAATTACCTCGACGCGAGTCAGCTTATCCTCCAGCTCGGCAATGCGCCCCTCGATAAAGCTCTGGCGCTCGCGTGCCGCGTGATACTCCGCATTCTCCGACAGGTCGCCATGCTCGCGAGCCGCCGCAATCGCCTTGATCACAGCCGGCCGCTCTTCATTCTTGAGCTGCTTCAATTCGACCTGCAACCGCTCGAAACCGTCGGCTGTAATCGGAAAAGACCCCATCGTTAATCATCCAGGTTCTAGAGCAGCACCTTTGAGGCGGCCCCGCTCCCGCCGCGAGACGGCGGCGATTTAAAACGAACCCTTAAAGTACGACTGCAATGGAGCGACTTCAAGTGAACCTTCTCGAAGCGCCACAATCGCCCGAACGGCTGCATGCGCCCCGGCCTGGGTCGTGTAATAGGGGATATCGCGCATCAACGCGGTACGCCGGAGACTGAAACTATCCTTGATCGCCTGCGCCCCTTCGGTCGTATTGAAGACCAATTGGATGTCCCCGTCGATCATCGAATCGACGATATGCGGATTACCTTCCAACACCTTGTTCACGGTACGGACCACGACGTCATGACCTTCCAGGAATCTGGCGGTCCCCCGCGTGGCTACGACCTCGAAGCCCATTTTGGCGAGGTCCTTTATCGGCTCAAGGATAGCCTCTTTGTCCTGATCCTTTACCGAAACGAAGACGGCACCCTCGACTGGCAATACGCCGCCAGCGCCAAGCTGCGCCTTTGCGAACGCCCGCCCGAAATCGGCGTCAAGACCCATCACTTCACCGGTTGATTTCATTTCGGGGCCCAGCATGACGTCGACACCGGGGAATCGCCGGAACGGGAAAACCGCTTCCTTAACGGCGACGTGCGTGCCGCTGGCTTCATTAATTAAATTAAAGTCTGGCAGTTTTTCCCCGGCCATCACGCGCGCAGCGATCTTTGCCACGGGAACGCCCGTCGCCTTGGCAACAAACGGCACCGAGCGGCTCGCTCTCGGATTCACTTCGATGAGATAAACGCGGTCATCCTTAACTGCAAACTGGACGTTCATCAATCCGATGACGTTCAATGCCTTCGCCAATGCCTTCGTCTGCCGCCGCACCTCGGCCAACACGGATT
>CAXGSZ010000168.1:0-5873 GCA_964012455.1 uncultured Alphaproteobacteria bacterium | reverse complement strand
TCGGCGATATCCGGGATCCTTTTTGATCACCGAACTTCACGGCTGAATTGGCCAAGCTTGCGCCCGCGAAAGCGAGGGCTCTTCGGCCGGTGAACGAATTCAAGTAATCTGTTCCTCACTTTGCCCCTAAAACTTCGAAAACAGACTCGTAAAGCCCTGGAACTGGTCCTTGATCCCGAACGTCCGCAGGGCGTGCCAGTAGGTCACCACGTTGATGCTGATGACCGGCTTGCCGAGCCAGCGCTCCGCCTCGTCGGCGATGCGGGCACCTGGCAGGTTGGCACCGAACTGGACAAGACATTCGACGGATGGGTCGTCGATTTCCTTGAAGGCGGTGACGATCTCCTCGTCGGTCAGATGGCAATAGGTCGCCGGGCTCTTGCCCTGCAGGTGGTTGTATTTAACGATTTCGTAGCCGAGCTCGCCGAAGAGGCTTTCCATCTTCGGCTCGATTGTTTTGTAGTAAGGCTCGACGATGGAAATCTTCTTCTTGATGCCGTGCAGCTTGAGCGCCTCGCGCACGCCGTCGACGGCGGTCGAAACACAAATGTCGCACCCCGCCCGGTCGCGCATGCGCTGCTTTAAATCCTCGACCGATTTGAGCGTGCCGCCCCAAACCGACAGTGCCGATATACCAAGCACGAGATAGTCCGGCTCACAGGTCATCACTCGTTCGACCGCACCGTTCAAGCCGGCGTCGATCAACTCGATGCTCTTGTCGAAACTGTTATCGTCTGTCGTCGGGATATTTTCGATATGCATGCGGCCGAGGTGATTGGTCACCCCGGGCGGGCGCATGTCGTCGTATTCCGGCTGGACCACGGTATTGGTGGACGGCGTGGTGACCGCCATCTTCGCACGATACCCTAGATAATCGACCATGTTCTGTCTCCCAATGAGACGTCAGACGTCCCGTCCGTAATCCCGCTTGGCACCCTCTTTGGTCACATATCCTGCCTTAACGTCGCGGGTGATGTTCTCAGGATCACGTTCGCCCGGGTCGCCGTGACCGCCGCCGCCCGGCAACTGCAGGTGCACCACTTCCCCGATCTTGAAGGGGAATTCGGGCGAACTCGACGGCGCGATAGGCATGTCGTCGACCGCAATACGCGCGAGCGCCCCCGGCTTGCCGCCGCCGAGGCCCTGTGGCGGAAATCGCATGCGACCGGCGGCGCCGGAGAAGACCAGCGGCTGTTTCGGCGCGGTCCCGGGCTCGTAAGCTTCGAAGATCAACTCCTGTCCCAAACCGCCCCGCGAGGTGCCGGGGCCGCCTGAATCCGGAATGAGCTCGCGGGCGTGGTAGAGGATCGGTGTCTCATGCTCCGACCATTCGATAGAGACATCTCGGACATTATAGGGAAAGCTCACGGCGGAGAGGCCGTCGCGCCCGGGGCGCCCGCCCATGCCACCAAACGAATGCTGATGCAGCGCATAGGCCTCGCCATCCGGCTTGTTGCCGGTGACGTAGAACTGCCAGGTCGGGAGCGAGCCTGACTCCGCGGGCACCCGGTCCGGCACGACGCGCGAGAAGATCTTGAACATCAGTTCCGCCACCAGCATGCCAGCGCTGAGGCGCCAGAAACACGGCGCCGGGTAGGTTGGGTTCAGCAGGCTGCCGTCCGGCGCGTTCAAGGTGATCGGCCGGTAGGTGCCCTGATTGTTCGGCAGGCTCGGGTCGCAGATCATCTTGACCGGCACCGCCACATAGGCGCGCGAGAAGTTGATTGGGCAATTGACCGGACGGCGCACCTGCGGCGCCGTCCCATCGAAATCAACATAGATCTGATCACCCTCAATCTTGACGGACACGACGAGCGGTTGCGGCTCATCGATGCCATCAATGTCCATCATCATTTCCTCGCGCCATTCACCGTCGGGGAGCTCGCGCAGCCCGGCGCGGATACCGGCTTCGGTGCGGCCAGTGATCTCGTCAGATATCTCTTTCAGGTCCGCGAAGCCGAATTCGTCGCAGAGGCGCTCCATCTCGCGGCAGCCGGCCCAGCCCGTCGCGACCTGCGCCCGGAGATCACCGATCATCTTTTCGGAATAACGCACGTTGCGCCGGATCAGGTCGAACAGCATCTCGTTCGGCTCACCGGCCTCGTAGAGGCGCAACATCGGAATGATCAGACCCTCCTCAAAGACCTCCTCCGAGAGGCCCGAGCCCTTCCGGCCGCCGATATCGACGTGATGGATCGTGTTGACCGCAAAGCCGACGAGCTTGCCCTTGTAAAAGGCGGGCGTAGTGATGAAGACGTCCGCCGTCTGCCCATTGCAAAGCCAAGGGTCATTGCAGATGAAGACATCGCCTGGGTTCACTGTCTCCGGCGGGAAGGCATCGACTAGATTGGCGCCAAAGGCCGGCATGCAGCCAGTATGGCCGGTGGCGCCCAGCCAGGTCTGCGCCATCAGGTGCCCCCGGTCGTCGAGGAGACCCGTCGACATGTCGTGCACTTCGACCACGTCGTGGCTGAAGGCGGTGCGGAACATAGTCGTCGCCATCTCGTCCGCGATCGCGATGAGGCGCGGCCAGACAACATCGAGTGGCAGTTCGGAATTGCGCATGTTCATCGCCTCACACTCCTTCCAGGCTCACGACGAGCGAGCCGTATTCGTCGATCTCGACCAAGCCGTCGATATCGACGATAGTCGTCGAGGTGACTTCCTCGATCACGCAGGGGCCCTTGAACATCATACCGGGCCGCAGGGTCTCGCGTTCGTAGACGGCGAAGGTGATCAATTCGCCGCGTGAAGCGGAATAGGCCGGCCGTTCGCCGGTCTGTGTCGCGGCCGAGCCGTCGCCGCTCTCGGCCGGTGTCAGCTGCAATCCAGCCCCGGCGATTTCGCCGAGGACCCGCAGGTTAACGATTTCCGCAGGTACATCGTCGTAGAAATAGCCGTATTTGTCGCGGTAAAGGCAGGCGAAGGTTTCAAATACGGATTCGCCATCCGGACGACCCTCCAGCGGCACCGTGACCTGGTAGCTCTGGCCGATATATCCGACATCAAGCGCCCGGCGATAACGGCGTTCGCCCGAGGCCTCGATCCCTTTGAGCAGGGCATCAATCTCCTTCGCCATCGCGTCCATGCGTGCCGTGATGTCGTCCGCATCAAGGCCGAGGATCGGCGCCTTATAGGTCCGAACGATATCGTAGGCGGGCGGCGCCACCAGCAGGCCGAGGGCGGAGAGCACGCCTGCGCGCAGCGGCACGATCAGCTTTTGGATGTACAGCTTCCGGGCAAGGTTGTAGGCATGCACCGGCCCGGCACCGCCAAAGGCCACCATGGTCGCTGCTTCGGGGTTGCCGCCTCGCTCCGTCACGTGCATACGAACGGCGGCCGCCATCGTCTCGTTTATGACGTCGTGGACTGTCCAGGCGGCCTGCAAGGTCGTGCGTCCCTGGGGCGTGCCGATGTCGCGTTGGAGACCTGCGGCGGCGCCATCGGCATCGAGCGCCATGCTGCCGCCCGCGAAATTCCCCGGGTTTAGGTAACCAAGCGTCAGGTCTGCATCGGTTACGGTTGGCCGTGTGCCACCCTGCCGATAGCAGATGGGTCCGGGATCAGCGCTGGCGCTCTCCGGCCCCACCTGCACAATTCCCATCTGATTGACCCCGGCGATACTGCCGCCGCCGGCGCCGATCTCGATCATATTGACGGCCGGCACACCGACTGGGAACCCGCTGGACTTGGTAAAACGTTTGGAGCGCGCGACTTCCAATTCATCGGTGATCGGCAGCGCCTGGTCGCGGATGAGGCACGCCTTCGCCGTCGTGCCGCCCATGTCGAACGACAGGACGTCCTGAATATTCATCAGCTCGGCCAGCTGCCGCCCAACGATGGCGCCCGCGACCGGGCCCGATTCAATCAAACGGATCGGAAAGTCGCCAGCGGTTTTGGTTGACCCCAGTCCGCCGTTCGAGAGCATGATGTGGAGCGGCGCAGTATAGCCCGTGCTGTTAAGGCCTTTATCCAGGTTGGCAAGATAGTGCTGTGCCAGAGGTTTCACGTACGCGTTGACCACCGTGGTGCTAGTCCGCTCGAATTCCTTGATCTGCGGCAGCACGTCGGAGGAGAGCGTCACCGCGATCTCCGGCGACAGTTCCTTCAAAATTTCCGCCGCCGCCCGCTCATTGGACGAGTTCACGTAGGAATGCAGGAAGGCGATGGCAACAGATGTGACACCTTCCTGCCGCATCACCTCGACAGCGTGTTCGATATCGGCCCGACTGACCTGCTTCAAAACATTGCCATCCGAGAACACACGCTCGTCGACCGGTAGTCGCAGCCAGCGGGGCGCAAGCGGGGGCGGTGGATCGGAGAACAGCTCGTAGGTCGTGACCCGAACATGGCGGCGCAATTCCAGTATGTCGCGAAACCCCTTCGTGGTCAGGAGCGCGGTCACCGCCCCTTTCCGCTCGATCACCGAATTCGCAACAAGGGTCGTCGCATGGGCGAAGCGCCGTGTCGCCGACACGTGGTCCGAGCACCGGTCGTCGAAGGCTTTCACACCCGTGAGAATGCCGACGGACGGATCGGCCGGCGTGGTCAGTGATTTTGCGATGTGTATCTGGTTGTCGTTCTCATCGAGTAGGACGAAATCCGTAAAGGTTCCGCCGACGTCCACGCCCAACCGGTATTGCTGATCTTCGCTCACGTTACCTCCCAAGCGCCGCTCCGGCTATTGAGGTAACGGCGCGCGGGCGTCCGGCAAGCATTTCTCACTCATACGGCCGCTTAAAGAGACGGGCGTCTTTCGGTGTCGGGTCAGCCGGAAGGCGCGATTTGCGAAATTCGACCACCGCCTCCTCGATGAGATGGGTGAGCAGTTCCGTGAACAGCATTGGTGGATCGGAAGCTTCCCAGAGGAAATAGCCGAACGAGCCCGGACACGGATTGACTTCGTTCAGCCAGATTTCGCCCGTTTCGGCGTCGCCGAGGAAATCGATACGGGGCGCGCCCGTGCCGCCTACAGCGGTGAACGCCTCACCCGCCCAATTGCGGATTTTGGCCTCCACGTCCGCCGGCAGTTCGGGATTGATATCGCGCGTTAAAGACAACATCCCTTCACTCACGGCACCCGGCGCCTTGCCACCGCCTTTCTTGCCGCCGCCGCCCGACATGTACTTCTCCTTGAAGTCGAGCAGTTCGGCAATCCGCTTCGGGCGTTCGATGGCGGAGGTCCGTATCGCGCCGTCGAACGTGGCGACCGCAACGTTGTACTCGACAAGGTTCGGCACGAAAGGCTCCATTATGGCTACCGGATCGAGCCGGAAAATCGTTGGCAGGACCTCGCGCAGTTCCTCCATATCATTCACTTTAGCGACGCCGATGGAGCTGCCGAGATGGCATGGTTTCACGCAGGCCGGAAACTTTGCATTGCCGACGGCCTCCGCAAGGGCGTCGCCCGACATTATTACACCTTCGGCGGGTCGTCGAAGGATGACGCAGTCGAGCTGCGGAATATCGTGCCCCGCCAAGAGGCGCTTCGTCACCGACTTGTCCATGAGCGCCGCGGACGCGAGTGTCCGCATGCCGGTGTACGGAATGCCGGCCATCTCAAAGAGCCCCTGGATTTGGCCATCCTCACCCTGATTGCCATGAAATGCGAGCAAGGCGGCATCGAATTTCTTCGCACCGCCACGCCCAAAAAACCCCGCTTTCTTGGGTATAAGACAGCCTTCCCCATCGCCGCCTGCATCCAGCAGGACCTCCGTCAGCGCGCGACGCGTATTGTCGTCGGGAAGATAGTTCGCGCGGTCACGTAACGGGTCACCAATAAACCAGTTGCCATCGGTCGAGATATAGACGGGAAAGGCGTCGTAGGCCGAAGCATCTACCGCCGCCAACGCCTGCAAGCCGGTCACGGCACT
>CAXGSZ010000167.1:0-5889 GCA_964012455.1 uncultured Alphaproteobacteria bacterium | reverse complement strand
GAGACGCTGGATGGCGTCATCGGTCAGGACCATTTCTTCGCGGACGACGACGAGCGAAAACGGGCGATCGCGGCATATTGGGGTCTGTGCAGTTTCGTCGACGCCGAGATCGGCTTGGTCCTGGACGCGCTTCGCGAATCCGGTTTCGAGGAGAATACGCGCGTCATCTACACGAGCGATCATGGTGACAACCTGGGTGCGCGGGGCTTATGGGGGAAATCGGTACTCTACGAAGAAAGCACCCGTATTCCGCTCATTGCAGCGGGCCCGGACATACCCGGAGGCAAAGTCACCCAGACACCGGCCACCCTGCTCGACATTCATCCCACAGCACTTAACGCACTCGGTGAAGATACCGAAGGCCAAACTGAGGGCGACTCGCTGATTGATCTTGCGAATGCACCGGACGCTCGGGAACGCCTCGTCGCCAGCGAATATCACGCCATGGGCGCGCCGACGTCGTCTTTCATGCTGCGGCGCGGTGACTGGAAGTACCACTACTACGAAGGATATGCGCCCGAGCTCTTCAACATGAGCAGCGATCCCGAGGAGGAAAACGATCTAGCGGCGGCACCGGAATCCAAATCCGTCGTCGACGAATTCGAAGCAACCCTCCGAAAACGCGTCGATCCGGCCGCCGTCGATCGGCGTGCCAAGGACGACATGGCCGCCCTGATCGAGATCTACGGCGGTCGCGAAAAGGCAATTGACCTTGGCCGAACCGGCGCCACTCCCGTCCCGGGTCAGGCACCGGAGTAATGGTGGTCCATTGTTAAAAAGGCTCTGCCCACTAGAGTCGCACCTGACTCATATCTAAGGAGACACACAATGTCCCGTACCGCCACCGTCGCCGCTGCCCAAATGGGACCGATCGAGAAAGACGAACCCCGTCAGTCGACGGTCGCACGGATGATTTCCATGATGCGGCAGGCGAAAGAGAGAGGTGCTGACCTGATCGTCTACCCGGAACTGGCGTTGACCACCTTCTTCCCGCGCTACTGGATGGACAACCAGGAGGACGTTGACGCGTACTTCGAACGGGAAATGCCGGGGCCAGAAACGCAGCCGCTCTTCGACGAGGCCGCGAAGCTCGGCGTCGGCTTTAATCTCGGGTACGCGGAACTGACGGAAGAGAACGGCCGCACGCGGCACTTCAATACGGCAATCATCGTCGACCGGGAAGGCAAGATTACCGGCAAGTACCGCAAGGTCCATCTGCCCGGCCATCATGAGCATGAGCCGTGGCGACCGTTCCAGCATCTGGAGAAAGCGTATTTCGAGCCCGGAAACCTCGGGTTCCCGGTCTTCAACACAATGGACGGCGTCATGGGGATGTGCATCTGCAATGACCGCCGTTGGCCCGAGACTTACCGCTGCATGGGTCTGCAGGACGTCGAGATCATCATGCTCGGATACAATACGCCGCGGCATTTCCCTGCCGCGCCGGAGGTCGACCGTTTGCAGGACTTCCACAATCACCTGTCTCTACAGGCTGGCGCCTATCAAAACGGCACCTGGGTTATTGGTGTCGCCAAAGCGGGAGTGGAGGATGGCTGCGAGTTAATCGGGCAGAGCGTCATCGTCGCGCCGACAGGTGAGATCGTCGCCATGACATCGACGATGGGTGACGAAGTGATCGTCGCGGAGTGCGATCTCGATCGTGCCGCCAGCGCACGCAAGGCGCGTTGGAACTGGGAATACAACCGCGAACCACGACACTACGACATCATTGTCAATGGACCCGGCCGGCCCGCTCCGGCGGAGGATTAAGCTAGCGCGCTACCGCAATCCGAGAGCCATTCTGCTGCTCGGATTATAGCGACACAGTGCCAGGGTCAGATCTTCTTCGAGATTGCAGCTCGCGCCGCTGGTCCGCAGAAACTCACGGATGCCACGATGCACATCGCCATCGTCGAGTGCGCCTGACGCATAATGGTCAAGAGGCCGGAAGAACGGCTTTGACGGCAGCCGATCGTCTTCTTCAAGTGAGGCCGGATCGAAAGCTCGGCTTGCCACGCACAAGAATTCGATCGGACCACGGGTATAGCCGATCCGCATTTTGTCGACCGCATCCGGTCCAGTGACGTATTCCGCACTATCGGGCGGGTCCGCTACCTCGAACACCAGCCCGTAATCGCCACCACGAGGCCGGTAGACCAAGAGGCTACGCCCGACCTGCATTGCCGCCAGTCCGAAGGGGCCCGCGAAGAAGACAGTCAGAGAGGCCGCATAATCTGCGGTGGCGCAACGCTCTTCCGCCGCTACACGACCAACTGCCTCGCCGACTGTCTTTGTCACCTTGGCGAAAAGAGCTTCCAGCGTGGGGCGCGCATTGCCAATCAACATTGTCGAGAGCTGCTCGGCCTCTGCGCCCAGCACAGACAATCCCGCCTGAACGGAAGTCCGCGCACCCACGTGGCCGCGGGCCACGCCTTCGCCGCCATCCGCGACGGCGCCAATAACGACCCCGTTGTGCAGCTTTTCAAATTTGCCGAAATTACGGCGCGGCTGCACCGCGTATCTATCTCCGCCCCGCTTAAAATCGACCGCAGCAACCCAACCCAATTTTCAAATCCTCCAGACGAAAAAAGTATTGACCAAGTGCCAGATTTGCTTCGAATTTATTTATTCGGTACTATAGTTTAGATATCGAATACCCGAGTTTTCCCGAACGTACTTGGTTTACTAATCTGTATATTAATCCTCAAAATAACAGTAACTACATTAAAATTACGATTCAATAAAATAATACAGTATTCAAAATAATTTTTTACTTAAGTTAGAAAATTTTACCGTATTATTCTGCATATAAAGAAATTTTGAAGTATAAATAGATTTAACATCCAATATATGGAAACGCGGCTTGCCCTGTTTCATTTGAGGGGTTAAGGAACAAATATTGCTGATCGGCACGGATCACACGCAGCAAACCCTTGAGGTCGAGGCAATCCGATTGTGCTAAGGTGCAACCCGCAACAATACGGCGGTAACGATGAAAGAGTGCAGCAAGTCGATTATGCGACGTCTATCCGACCCGAATTTCGCCGCACGATATTTTTACGGCGACGGGATCGATATCGGCGGTGCACCCGACCCACTTGGTATCTACCAGGAACTCTTTCCTAAGATGGGACAAGTCCGAGTTTGGGATTTGCAGGACGGCGATGCACAGTTCATGGAAGGCGTCGCGAACGACAGTTACGACTTCATTCATTCGAGCCATTGTCTCGAGCATCTCAACGATCCAGCGGAAGGTTTGGCGAATTGGTTCCGCATCGTTAAACCGGGCGGACATATGGTCATCACCGTACCCGATGAGGACATGTACGAGCAGGGTATTTTCCCGAGTACCTACAACGCCGATCACAAATGGACATTCACCATCTTCAAGGCGCAGTCTTGGAGCGAACGGTCACGCAACCTTACAGAGCTTGTGAGCGGCCTTGGCGAAGCCGCTGACGTGCAGAAGATCGAACGACTTACATCGACATTCCGTTTCAGCCTTCCGCGTTTTGACCAGACACTGACCCCGATCGGAGAATGCGGTATCGAGTTCATAATTCGAAAAAGGCCGATGGATGAAGTTCAATACGGCGGACGCAAACCGCGGCCTGGCGGCATCAATGACGATGGATTTCGCCTCCTCACCGGCTTCAACCGCCCGCGGCCCAAACCCGCCGGCTAATGGCGGACGCGCGACATGTGGCGGCACGCAACGCACTGCAAGAAGGTCGTTTCAATGATGCCGAGCGCCTCTACGCCGCTATCACGAATGACGACAATCGCGACGCCGAGGCGCACTATCATTTGGCAGCCATGCAGTTGCGCCGGAAGGACACTGTCGCCGCGGAAAAGTCCATCGAAGCGGCGATCAGCGTCAACCCGCAGGACGCA
The DNA here is from genome assembly GCA_964012455.1 of uncultured Alphaproteobacteria bacterium. Lineage (GTDB taxonomy): Bacteria > Pseudomonadota > Alphaproteobacteria > UBA8366 > UBA8366 > UBA6544. The sequence goes on along the minus strand of CAXGSZ010000167.1, from coordinate 1,995 downwards.
CGTTACCATGTCGCCCTCGGACAAGTCCGCATAGTTCAAAAACGCCATGATGCGGCGGAAGGCGCTTTCATCTCCGCCCTTTCGATCGACCCCAGCAATGGCGATGCCTATACGAATTTAGGGGGCATGCAGTTCGATTTCGCTCGCTATGAGGAGGCCGAATTCACGCTACGAAAGGCGTTGATCTACCACCCCCACCACCGTCAGGCGGCGACGCAACTCGGCCGCGCCCTTCTCCGTCTGCACAAGATTGAGGAGGCTGTGTCCCTATTCCACGCGGTTTTGCAGACAGACCCGCATAATGCCAGCGTGCAAATCAATATCGGCATCGGCTGCGTACTGCTGGGAGACTTCGCGAGCGCCCGCGAGGCGTTCGAAACCGCCTTGGCAAAAGAGCCGGGGAATATCGAAGCACACGTGAATTATGCACATCTATTGTTGCTTCAAGGAGATTACCAGAGGGGTTACGAAGAACACGAATGGCGGCTCAGGAGACCCGGCTACCGCGACCTTTCAAACTTCCACGCGCCGCTCTGGAAGGGTGAGGATATCGCGGGTCGATCCGTCCTGCTTTGGGGGGAGCAAGGCCTTGGCGATATCATACACTTCGCACGCTATATCCCCTATGTCGCGGATACAGCAGATCGCGTCACCGTCGAGTGCAATCCGATACTGCATCGCCTCATAGCGGAGATTCCGGGTGTCGATGCGGTCTTCGGCCTGGATGACGCCACCGGTTACGATATTCATCTGCCTCTGATGAGCCTTCCTCTCTGGCACGGAGCGGACGCAATTCCAACCAAAACGCCGTATGTGCCGCCACCTCAGCCCGCTGATCTAGGCGCTCGCCACGGTATAAGAGTCGGGCTCGTCTGGGCTGGCAATCCGAACCATGCCCGCGACCGCGAACGCAGCCGACCGTTAGTCGAGTTTGCGCCGCTCACAGCACGCCCGGATGTCACATTTTACGCGCTGCAAAAGGGCGAGGCCGTCCGGCAGTCGCCGCCCGAAGGCATGACGCTGGTCGATCTCGGTTCCGAATTCGTCGACATGGCGGATACCGCGGCGGCAATGAAGGCGCTTGATCTCATCATCAGCATTGATTCGGCACCCGCGCATTTGGCTGGTGCTCTTGGCATACCGGTCTGGGTGCTGCTGACGCGTATTCCGGACTGGAGATGGGGTCTCGAGCGGGAAGAGTCAGCCTGGTATCCAAGTATGCGCCTTTTCCGCGAGCGCGACGGATGGCCCGAAGTGTTCGCGCGCGTCGCAACGGCACTCGCGAACTTTTCACCCACTGCCTCCAAAAAACCTTAGTAATGTGCGAATTCAACGAAGCGCCGCCGATGATATTACGGGCATCCAATAGGACAGAGGATGAAGATCGGCACCGTCAAGAAAATCAAGACCCACGAGTACCGCGCCAGCATGGCCCCGGCGGGTGTCAGAGAAATCGGCCATCACGGCGATGACGTTGTCGTAGAATCTGTTTGTGGTGCCGACATCGGATTTGATGACGACGCCAACGAACGCGTGGGCGCAACGATATTGGGCACGGCACAGGATGTTTTCGACAAAGCCTACATAATCATCAAGGTAATGGAGCCAAAATCTGTCGAGTGCAAGTTGCTGCGCGAGGGACAGGTGTTGTTTACCTATCTTCATCTTGCGGCCGACGGACCACAGACGCGTGCTTTCGCAGAGTCCGGAGCAACTTGCATCACATATGAAATCGTCAGGTCATCTACCGCTTCTTACACCGATGAGTGAGGTTGCGGGCCCAATGAGCTTTCAGGTTGGTGCGCACCACTGGGAGAAGGAGGCAGGTGGCGCCGGCGTTTTTCTGTTTGGTGTCCCAGGCTTTCTAGCGACCAGTGTTTCCGTATTGGGTGGCGGTGTGGCCGGAGACGCCGCTACGCGCAGTGATATGGGTTTTGAAGCGGAAATCACGGCCCTCAAGCGGTCGCTGCCGCGCCATGACAAACTCGACTGGCG
>CAXGSZ010000166.1:0-5897 GCA_964012455.1 uncultured Alphaproteobacteria bacterium | reverse complement strand
AATTCCGTCATCGCCGCCGTCAATGCGCTGCCTTTACGTCCGTAAAGATCGAATAGAAATCGCTCGAAATTACTGGAGACCTGGATGTCCATGCTTGGCGAAATGGTTTGTTTTACGGTCCCCATCGACAGCGTTCCCGTTTTGAAAAATCGCGTCAGGATATCGTTGCTGTTGGTGCCGATGATCAGCTGGTCGACGGGCAGACCACAGGCCTTGGCGGCATATGCGGCAAAGACATTGCCAAAATTTCCGGTGGGCACCGCAAAAGAGACGGCTCGGTCCGGTCCACCCAGTGAAACTGCCGCATGGAAATAGTAGACTATCTGCGCGGAGACCCGGGCCCAGTTGATCGAGTTGACGGCCGAAAGGCGTGTTGTCTTGCGGAATGCCGCGTCGGCGAACATTGCCTTTACCAAGTCTTGGCAGTCGTCAAATGTCCCCTCGACTGCGACGCAATGCACATTTGCGGCAGGCACGGTTGTCATCTGACGGCGCTGTACCTCCGACACGCGGCCGTGCGGGTAAAGTATGAAGATGTCGATTGCTTCTCTGTCTCGGCAGGCTTCAATGGCTGCCGATCCTGTATCGCCCGAGGTTGCGCCGACGATGGTGACGCGCTCACCGCGGCGTGTCAGGATATGATCGAAGAGACGTCCGATGAGTTGCATCGGATAGTCCTTAAACGCCAAAGTGGGGCCGTGGAACAGCTCCATCAGCCAAAGGTCCGCGTCGAGTTGTTTCATTGGGGCGACGGCACGGTGCGCGAAGCTGGCGTAGGCGTCTTCAACCATGGCCGCGAAATCGGCTTCGCTAATACGGTCTCCGAGGAAGGGCGTCATCACCCGAACCGCTAGTTCCGTATACTGCATCCGCTGCATCGAACGGAGATCGTCGGCAGAAAACGAGGGCCAGGATTCCGGAAGATAAAGACCTCCGTCGGTGGCCAATCCGGTTAGCAAAACATCGTCGAAATAAAGGACGGGCGCGGTGCCACGTGTACTTACATATTGCACTCTTTTAAAGCTCCTCCTTAACGGGTTAGATTATCCATCGCATTGGGGCCAAGCAAGCACCCGCATCCATCTCCATCATCGTCGAGATCCGCAATGTCCCTGGAATGCCTTGCCGCTCAAAAGAGCGACTTGCCAAAGATTCACGGTTTCCGAAGGATGCGCTCGAACTTTACTACTTTATGCAAAAGGCGCGGTTTCCGCTCACATTGGATGACTTGGATGCAACGGTCGCGAAGCGAGAAGCACTTACGGTGATCCAATTCCGTCTGAAACGCGATTACGAAGTCTAATCCCCAGCCGGTGCGGTTATGTGCACGTCGTGTTGCGGATAAGGGATACTGCAGCCTGCCGCCTCGATGTTTACCGTGGCGAGCAAGTTGAGGTTGAACAACCACCCCAATAGTCCGACCCGTTCACCCAGCAACGCATATTGATATCCACGAAGCTGTCGCCAAACTCTACGACCATCGTCTCCGAGCCCGGGTTCGTTAGAACCTGAACATATTCATCCATCAAGCCTTGCAGGACACCCTGTGCGTTATCCATATCATCGTCTTCAAAGACGCCGACGATAATATCGACCCGGCGGTTGTAATTGCGAGAGAAATTAGTGATTGCCACGCCCTAAATCGAGGCGTTCGGGATAAAGATGCATATACCGTCCGCGATGCGAGATTCCGTTTTGAGTTTGCCGGCCGGCAAATTGCCGATGCAGAGGATTAGGATCGCTTGAAGCAGATCAAATCCGTGAATTGCGGAATTTCTACGAAGTCGTCGTAGAATTTAGCTATTCCGGTAATTGTTTCGTTCATGTCAAATCTTCCAGATAGCGTGACTTCAGGTGTGTTTTAAAGGCGGCTGGATCCAATGGCTGTCCGGTTGCTCGCTCCAAAAGAGCGTTGGTTGAAAAGCGTGCGCCTAGACTATGTACCTCTTTCCGCAACCAGCGCATCAAGGGTTCGAAATTGCCCGTCGCAAGACCTGGTACAATCCCCGTATCAGATTGTCGGGCGGTTGCAAACAGTTGTGCCGCGGCTATCGCACCGATGGTGTAGGTTGGAAAATATCCCCAAGCGCCATGGTACCAATGGATGTCTTGAAGGCAACCGTTCCGGTCGTCCGGCGGCACGACGTCGAGCAGGTCACGCATGCCGTCCGCCCATGCACCGGGCAGGTCGGCTGGCATGAGATCGCCGTCGATCATCGCACGTTCCAGGCGATACCGTAGAATTACATGTGCCGGATAGGTGACCTCGTCGGCATCGACTCGAATGAAACTCCGAGCTACCCGTGTTGAGAGGCGATATAGGTTGTCGGCGGACCAGAGCTCACCCTCACCGTCGAAAGCGGCGCGGATAATCGTTGCGGCCCAGGTGATGAAGGGGCGTGATCTGCTCGCCTGCATCTCAACAATGAGCGATTGGCTTTCATGCATGCCGAGGCCGGGTGTCGCGCCAACAGGCTGATAGCGCCATGCCTCGGGTCTGCCTCGTTCGTACATGGCGTGACCGGTCTCGTGTAGAACTGCCATCATTGCCGATGTGAAATCGGCTTCGTCGTAGCGTGTCGTGATGCGGCTGTCCTCAGGCACGCCGCCCGAAAAGGGATGGAATGTGGTGTCGAGCCGACCACTGGCGAAGTCAAACCCTACAACTTCGGAAAGTTGTCGGCAGAGCGCTTCTTGTTTCTCAACAGGAAACGGGCCGTTCGGTAGTTCCGGCGCTGGCCTCAATGCCTGAACGCACAGTACTTCTTCCAGAAATTCTGGCAAGAAAGCCGCATAGTCGTCGAACAAGCTATCGATCGCAACTGTGGTCGCCCCCGGCTCGTATAGGTCCATCAGCGCCTCGTAGGCGGGAACTTTAAGAGCCGCAGCTTTTGCTGCTGCGCCGTCGCGGACAAGTTCTAGCAGTTCGGCGAAACTCGGCAGGATAGATTTGAAGTCGCTCTCGGGATGGGCTGTCCGCCAGATCGTTTCTGTCGCGGTCGCAGCGCGGGTTGTCGCGTCGACGAGATCCGACGGCACGGCGGTGGTGTGCAACCAATGTCGCCGCATACGCTGTACGTTTGCGGCCTGCCAATCGTTCAGACTTTCCAAATCTTCCGCTCGGTCGAGATCTGCGGCAACCGCAGGATCGGTCATCAACTCGTGATACAGGAGTTTTAGGGCGGCGATCTGTTCGCTCCGCGCTCGGACGCCTCCGGGAGGCATCATGACCGACATATCCCACCGGAGCATTCCGATGGATTCGCTAAGCAGTTCCAGACGCCGAAATCGTGCCTCTAGCACAGTGTAAGCGTTCGACATTTCAGGAGGATTCGCGTATCTGCTGGCGGTGAAAAAGGATGTAGACGACTAAGAGCCCGAAGGCCAAAGCGAACCACGTGATGGCATACTGCAGGTGGTCGTTAGGCAGGTCGACACGCCATTGATGTCCGACGGGCAACCCTCCGGGCGACTGGTCGGCCGCAAGCAGGTAATAACCTTGGAGCGACGGTAATTTGGCGGAGGCCGACATGTTTGACGGATCGACAAAGAACCACGTGTTGTTATGCGGCTCGTTCTCCGGTGTGAAAATCCCCGGACCGCGCGCGAGGCGGACGATCCCTTCGATAATGACATCGCCCTTGATTTGACCTTTAGCTCTGGTTTTTGGGTCGCGATTCTCGAACGGCACCCAGCCTCTATTGACCAATACGTGACCGACGCCGTCTGCCCGTTTCAGCGGGGTTATGACATTGAGGCCTGGTTTGCCCTTGAGCGAGCGGTTGAACAAATAGAATTCGTGATCGTGGAGGAACTCACCTGTAACTGTGACGCGCCGAAATTCGAGCAATTCCAGATTTTCGATCCAACGGGGCAGGTCAATCGCTTCGGCGGTCGACCGTTGCTGCAGCCGCTCAATCAGGGCGTCCTTCCAATACAAACGGTCCAGTTGCCATGAGCCCAGACCGATCAACGTGATAAGGGCTGGTATCGTAAACAACGTGGGCCAGAGTTTCGGTTGAAAGCGCATATCAGTTTCGGGAGTCGAAAGTGTTGAGGCCACTTTCCCCCGCCTCGTTGCGAAATTGAAGGGCGATTTGCGTTGCCATGAAGAGGCGCAGGAGCGCAATGCTGCCGACGACTACCAGTGGAGGCCAGATGAGCATATGAAGCCAGTATGGCGATGCAACCGCCACCTCAAGCCAGAGCGCCAGACCAAACACAGCTAGGCCCACGATGAACATGACGAAGACGGGGGGTCCATCGGCGCTGTCAACAGCTTGGAGTCCTAGATCGCAGATGTCGCAGACGGGGCGGGCGTTGAGAATGCCGTCGAACAATCGTTCCATGCCGCAGCGCGTAAAAAAGTAGCGCAAGCCCGAAAAAATGGCGCTAACGGGCGGGAAAACTGTATCACGCTCGTGCCCCACGGTTCCTGTCTATGCGCCCCACCAGTAGATGGCGCAGAACAGGAACAACCAGACCACATCGACGAAATGCCAGTACCAGGCCGCGGCCTCAAAGCCGAAATGATGGTCCGGCTTGAAGTGGCCCTTGCGTGCCCGGAAATAGCAGACGATCAAGAAGGTCGTTCCAATGATGACATGGGCACCGTGGAAACCGGTCGCCATGTAGAAGGTTGACCCGTAGATACCGCCCGTGAAGGCGAAGGTCGCATGGCTGTATTCGTATGCCTGGACGCCAGTGAAAAGGATTCCAAGGGCAATCGTATAGGCGAGGCCCTTGATCAATCCGTCACGGTCTCCTTCGCGCAGAGCGTGATGTGCCCAGGTCACTGTCACGCCCGAGAGCAGCAGGATCAAAGTATTTAACAGGGGCAGCGTGAAGGGATCGAACGTTTCAGTACCTGCAGGTGGCCAAACACCGCCGGCGAACCCAGCTGCGAGCGGGTCGTGCGGAAGTTCTTTAGGATACAGGCTGGATTCGAAAAACGCCCAAAAGAACGCGACGAAGAACATCACTTCCGAGCAGATGAATAGCGCCATGCCGTAGCGCAGCCCCAATTGGACGACCGGACTGTGGTGCCCCTCATACTCCGCCTCCCGAACGACGTCTCGCCACCAAACGAACATCGTGTAGAGCACAAGCAGGAAGCCCGGGACGAAAATCAGCGGTCCGAGCGAGGTGAGCATCGGCTCAAGACCGTCACCGAGCATGTCCGGATGCAGGAAGAGGACAACACCGAATGTCAGCAGGAAGCCGGCGAGCGCACCCACTGCCGGCCATGGGCTCGGATCGACCAAATGATAGGGGTGGCTGTGGCCGTGATGTTCGTCAGTTGTTGCGCTCATCTCGTTTCCTCATTCTTCGCACGGAGAGTCCGCGTTCTATTGAATTGACTACGACCGGTCTCCGGGACCGGTGTTGGTGCTAACTTGCCGTTCTTCTGATTGCGGGGTCGTTGGTTCCGTTGGGTAAAATGTATACGAAAGGGTGATCGTCTTGACGTCTTTCAGGTTGGGATCCTCGTCGATTGCCGGATCGACAAAGAAAGCCACCGGCATTTCGATGGTCTCGCCCGGTGCAAGCGTCTGCTCAGTGAAACAGAAACATTCGATTTTGCTAAAATAAGCGCCAACCTTGAGCGGTGTTACATTGAATGAAGCCGTACCGGTGAGCGGTTTAGACGCTCGATTGGTCGCCCGGTAAAACGCGAGAGCGTTCTCGCCCACCTTGAGTTCAATCTGCCTTTGGATGGGTTGAAATGCCCAATCGATATTTGTCGTCATGGCGTCAAAGCGCACCTTAATCGGGCGGTCCGACACTGCGCTGCTGCGTTCCGCAGCAACCTGCGTCGTGCCACCGAACCCCGTCACGCGACAGAACAGGTCATAGAGCGGAACGGCGGCGTAGGACATCCCGACCATACCGACCAC
>CAXGSZ010000165.1:0-5900 GCA_964012455.1 uncultured Alphaproteobacteria bacterium | reverse complement strand
AACTATGCATTGATGAAGAGGGTTTTTATACCCGCCATCGTGTGGGCCCCCACTGTAGCTGCGGGTACTAATGCAATGAATTCCAAAGAACGGCAGGCAATTCTCGCTCCTACCAACGCTTTCAATAAGGTGGAGAAATGGGAGACCTTCGCGGGCGGATTGAGGACCAACAGAAGTCCTGGTCCTATCAATTGAACTATCGGTTTATGTTACGCATCGCCATTTGAACAGGCGGTCTCAATCCCAATCTTGCATAGTCGCCTAAACGGTTGGAACCAGTCCGGCGCTGCAACAAAAGATCATTGATCGAGCGCTCTACTTTGTCGTGGCCCGCGATGTACCTTCTTTTGCTTGAATTCTTCCAAAATTTGGAATTGCCATGGCCGCCGCCACGCCCGCCAAGGGCATACTTTTGATGCTGTTGTCTCTGTTCCTGCTGACGTGCTCGGACGCGACGACGAAATGGCTGGGCGCGGACTATCCCGCAGGAGAGATCATCTGTCTCAGGGCTGTCTTCTCACTGCTGCCTATCATGGTCATGGTTACACTCACGGGCGGCCTCGGGTCACTCCGTATTGTCGACCGCAGAGGCCAGGCCTGGCGGGCACTCTACTTTGCTGTAGGATCCTCTCTGATCGCCCTCTCGATGATTGTTCTACCGATCGCGGACGCTGCCGCGATCCTCTACGCCGGACCACTGATGATCACCGCCCTGGCAGTACCGCTTCTCAAGGAAAGAGTTGGTTGGCGTCGCTGGGCGGCAATAGCCATCGGATTTGCCGGAGTCGTGATAATGCTTCGACCAACGCCGAGCACGATCCAATGGCTGGGATTCCTGCCGCTGGCCGCTGCGTTCTGCAGTTCGATGCGCGACATCTGGGCGCGCCGCCTCGCGGGAAGCGAGAGTGCAACCTCGATGATGTTTTGGTCGGCACTTGCAACGATTGCGCTCGGCGGCATCACATTACCGTTTGCCTGGTTGAGCCCGACAACAGTGGACTGGATGCTTATGGCGATGTCAGGAATCTTCATCGGCGTTGCCCACTACTTCATGATAGAAGCCTATCGCGTTGCCGAGGCAGCCGTCGTGGCGCCTTTCAAATATTCGGGTATCATTTGGGCGGTGATTTTCGGCTTCTTCATCTGGGGTGATATCCCGGACGCCTTCATCATAACGGGTGGGACACTAGTCATAGCGAGCGGCATCTATATCCTGCACCGCGAAACCTTACGAAAGAAACGCGCATGAGTGCCGATCCGTCCAGTGCACCATCGGGGATGTCGAACGCGACGAAGGGCATTCTACTGATGGTGCTTGCGATGTTCTTCATTTCGATTATGGCCGTCGGCACGAAGTGGGTGGGGTCGAGTTATCCGGTTCTGCAGATCGTCTTCATCCGCAACATCTTCGTCCTTGTGCTCGTACTCTGCATGGTCTGGCGAAAGGGCGGCATCGATAGTTTGGTCGTCCAAGACCGGAAAGGCGTGGCACTTAGGACCGTATTTCAATTTGGCGCAGCCTACTTCATTGCAACGACAATTATTTTCCTTCCACTGGCGGACGCAGAGTCGCTGTTCTTCGCGGCTCCTCTTATCATTGCGTTCCTATCAACCCACATCCTCGGAGAACGCGTGGGTTGGCGACGAAAGTGCGCCATCTTCTGCGGTTTTATCGGCGTTATAATCATGCTGCGCCCAACCCCTGACTTAATACAGCCACTCGCATTCTTCGGTGTTGCCGCGGCGGTGTTCATCGCATTGCGGGACATTTGGACCAGGAAATTACGCGAAGGTGAGACAGCCAACGCCATCATGTTTTGGTCGGAACTTGGCGTGCTGATCGGTTCGTTTCCGTTGGCGCTTTACTTCTGGCAGCCGTTAATGACGAATGATCTTGCGATCATGGCATTTGCGGGTATTTTCCTGGGTGCCGCACAATTCACCATGGCTCTCGCATTTATGACAGCGGAAGCCGCGACCGTGGCCCCCTTCCGATATACCGTCATTATTCTGACAACGCTCTTCGGTTATCTGTTCTTCGGCGATATACCGGACATCTTTGTCATAGTCGGCGTGGCCATCGTTATTGCCAGCGGCCTTTATATTCTGCACCGCGAATCACAGCGTGTTAGCGAATGAGTACGACGGGGCACGCGGATTCTCCAATGCGGGGCATCGTCTTGATGGTCGGCGGCCTGTTTCTCCTGACCCTAAATGATGCGGCCGCGAAATGGCTGACGGAAGGATATCCCGTTCCACAGATTATCTCGCTCCGAGGCATCTTTATTCTGCTGCCACTCGCAGTTGTACTGTTATTGCGAGGCGGCCTCCGCGCCTTCAAACCCACCCGCCTTCGGAATCAGGCGATCCGCGCGCTGTGTTTCATCGGGTCGACATTCTTCATCATCACTGCCCTCAGCCTGATGCCGTTGGCCGACGCCATCGCTTTTACCTTTGCGGGTCCGTTGATCGTCGCAGCCCTCGCCCCCTTTATCCTTGGCGAGAAGGTTGGCTGGCGGCGATGGTGTGCAATCATCGTCGGTTTTGCCGGGGTTATTGTCATGGCGCGCCCAACTCCCAACGCCTTTCAATGGGCCGCGTTCGTCGCACTCGGTGCAGCCTTTTTCGGTGCAATGAGGGACATGGTCACACGTCGGATCAGCGCGGAAGAATCGTCCGACCTCATCCTGTTCTACTCGACATTGGCGGTGATGGCAGTCGGTGCTCTGGCCGCCCTCTTCTTTCCATGGCGAATGCCGGATATGACAGATTGGTCGCTGTTCGCCTTACTCGGCATTCTCAATGGTGCCGCCCATTATATGATAATCGAAGCCCACCGTTGGGCGCAGGCATCGGTGATCGCCCCCTTCCGCTACACAGTGCTTGTTTGGGCATTTATACTCGGGTTTGTCATCTGGGGCGATGTGCCGGATATCTGGTTGCTCGGCGGGGCCGCTTTGGTCGTCGGTTCGAGTCTCTATATACTTCATCGAGAGACGCGCCTGAAGAATCGCGCCTAGGAGAGAAGCATATGCCGACGATCAAAACACCCGGCGGTAACCTCGCATACGAGGTCGCCGATGCCTCACCACGATGGCGCGAACCACAGGAAACGATCTTGTTCCATCATGGTGTCGGAATTGATATGGATATCTGGATCGACTGGTTGCCGTTCCTGTCCGGGGATTTCCGGTGTGTGCGGTTCGATATGCGGGGCTGCGGCCGATCCGACGTCCCGACCGATGACTTCCAATGGAGCATGGACGGGATGATGCAGGACGCACTTGCCGTCGCGGATTCGGTGGAGGCCGACCGCTTCCATATAATCGGCGAGTCGATCGGCGGCACGATCTCGCTATACACCGCACTTAATACGCCGGAGCGCATTTTAAGCGTTACCGCATTGTCGACCGGGCATCGCGGCAATTACATCAATCATGTCGGCAGTTGGCGGAAGATGGTCGAAGCGGACGGATTCGGAGCCTGGACGGAACGCATGATGGAGCACCGCTTCTATCCGGGCGCCGTCGATGAAGATGTCTACGATTGGTTTGCCGAGACACAGGCGAACGCTAGCCCCAGCACAACACTTGCACTCGGCAAACTGCTCATGGGGCAGGATCTTTCTGGAGACCTAGATAAGCTCAACTGTCCGGTCCTATTGATCCACCCGGATTCAAGTCCCTTCCTGCCGGTTGCCATGTCTGCAGAGATCCACGGCCTTCTGCCAAACTCGGAGATGATGGTTATCCCTTACGCAAAGCATGCCATTGCGTGTAGCCACGCCACCGAAGGCGCCTTAGCGTTCATGAACTTCGTGAGCGAGCGGGTGTACTGAGGAGAAATCGAATGGCGTACAAGAATATCCTCTACGAGAAACAAGGTGCCGTCGCTTATGTCACGTTGAACCGACCAGAAAAATTGAACGCCCTGTCAGACGACCTACAGGCGGAGGTGCGGGATGCTCTAGAGGATGCCGGTTGGGCGGACGATACAATTCGGGTGATTGTCTTGAAGGCTTCCGGACGCGCGTTCAGTGCCGGGTTCGACATAACGACATCGGCTAGGGTCAATGCTGTCGAGCGTCGGGACAAGTTCCTCAAGGGAAAAAACTTTAGCGCTTCTGGATGGTGGGACGTATTCTGGAACAATCCGAAACCGGTCATCGCCCAAATTCATGGGTTCTGTATAGCTGGTGGCCTGGCGACCGCCACATTCTGCGACCTGCGTATCTGTTCCGAAGATGCGAAGTTCGGGGCGCCCGAAATCCGCACTGGTGGCCCATACATTCCTGCGGTATGGCCTTGGGTTGTCGGAATGAGCAAGGCGCGCGAGCTGCTCTACACCGGAAACCTGATTGATGCCGCGGAAGCCAAACGCCTCGACCTCGTAAACGAAGTCGTCCCGATCGAGGAACTGGACGCAGCGGTAGAACGCCAGGCGCTAACGATAGCCAAGCTCCCGGCTGCGACCATCGAATATAACAAGAAACTCATCAACGCGTCGTACGAACACATGGGCGTACGTCAAGTCATCGAACGGTCTATGGAACTCGAAGCCATCACACTCGCAAGCCAGGACTCCTCTCCAGAGATTAAGGAGTTTAATGCCATCCGGGAGAAGGAGGGCCTCAAAGCAGCTCTTAGCTGGAATGCGGAACGCTTCGTCGACGAAGATGCCTGGTTCAAGAAATCCCGCGGACGCGGATAGGAATTGATTACCAAGAAGTTTGGGAAATAGGAAATGTTCGACTACGTTATCGAACGCGCTGAAGCGAACGCAAACATTCGCCTGCACGCGAGTTTCGAACCACTGGCGTTTGCCATTGGATGCGGAGACGAGACAACTTTCATGACTGTCGACAATGAGGGCGCACGCCTCTCAACCGAAACGCCACCCGACGGCGCCCTCTTCACGATAACAGCGAGCGTCGACGCATGGCGTGAGTTCCGTAAAGACGAACCGAAGCCAGGGTTCCAGACTTTGAGCGCCATGCGCCGCACGCAAAGCCTCCTAGTTGAAGGCGACATGGTGGCCTTCTTCCGACACTTGATGCTGCTGGAACTCCTGTTCTCGGATCTCTCCGACGCACCAACTGCAAACGGTGGAAACGGCCGCACCCCCACGATCGAACCGGTAACGGGCCGCTACCTCCGCCTTGAGATCGACGGAAGACCGCACCGCCTTTACTTCGAGGAGGCGGGAGACGGTCAGCCCCTCCTCTGTCTCCACACTGCCGGAAGCGATGGAAGACAGTTCCGTCACCTTCTGAATGATCCTTCCGTGACAAATCGTTTCCGCGTAATCGCTTTCGACATGCCTTGGCACGGCAAGTCGTCGCCACCCGTCGGATTCGAACACGAGGTCTACGAGCTGACCACCGACAAGTACGTCGAGATGATCCTCGCGGTCTCAAACGCCCTGAACCTGACAAACCCGGTCGTGATGGGCTGCTCCATCGGCGGTCGGGCTGTTCTGCATCTAGCGCTACGGCATGGCGAGCGGTTTCGGGCCGCCATTGGCCTGCAATCGGCGCTCTACGCGGAAGACCGCAGTCTTGGCGACCCGCAGCCAGAAATGGCCTTGCATCGCCCCGACATTCATGGCGGCAAGCTCGCCGGTGCGTCGATGGCCGGCATGATCGCCCCGCAATCACCGTCGGCGGAGCGATGGGAGACGATGTGGCACTACATGCAGGGTGGCCCCGGCATATTCTGGGGCGACATCCGCTACTACTTCGACAACGGGGATCTCCGTAATGGTGGCGCGGAGAATCTCTCGAAGTCCACGTGCCCCCTATACCTTCTGAGCGGCGAATACGACCCGTCCGCCACACCGGAGATGAGCCGCGAAGTCGCCGAACTCGCCAATGCCGTTCATTTCGAGGTAATGGAGGGTAT
>CAXGSZ010000164.1:0-5917 GCA_964012455.1 uncultured Alphaproteobacteria bacterium | reverse complement strand
GGCCAATCCGTTCACCGAGGACTAGCAGTAAGTCGGTCTCCTTCATGGCCTCAAGGAGTTCCCGGGGTGCACGGTTGAACAGGCGACCGGCCGCATTCGGGTGACGACTGTCAAAGACATGAAATCGACGCTGCGAGGTCGCGACCGGCAGCTGGAACGCCTCGGCAAAGCGCGTGAAGTCGGCTAGTGCGGCGGCGCCATGCAGACGGCCGCCGGCAATGACCAGCGGCTTCTCCGCCGAGCGCAGCATGTCGATCGCCTTAGCCGCATCTTCCAAGGACGGACCTGTGATGGCTTTCTTCCGCGGCCCGAGCGGCTCGGCATCGGACGGTCCGTAGAGCAGGTCCTCTGGCAGCACGACAACGACCGGGCCCGGCGTCCCTGCTTGCGCGACATGGAAGGCACGGGCCACGGCTTCGGCAATGCGCGCAGGATCGACAACTTCGATTACCATTTTTGCCGTATCGGAGAATGTTTTCGAGTAGTTCATTTCCTGCAGAGCATTACGACCGAGTTCATCCAGTTCGGCCTGCCCTACCAAAAAGACGACTGGCTCCGCATCATGATAGGCAACATGCAGTGCAATCGCGGCGTTCATAGCACCCGGCCCCCGGCTGATAACGCAGACGCCCGGCTCATTGCGAAGCCGCGCATGTGCCGCCGCCATGAAACCCGCACCCCCCTCGTGCCGGCATACAACCAGCTGCATATTCGGAAAATCAATAAAGGCGTCAGTCAGCGGCAGATAACTCTCCCCAGGCACGCAATAGGCTACCTCGACCCCGTGCATATCTAGGGTAGCGGCGAGAACTTGGGCGGCGGATTTCGTCATTCTGGAGATTCCCGTATGTCGCGGTTTAAATCGTTGTGAATTAGATGTATTCCGTTTAGCGGTAGCGAGTACGCTAATCCCTCAGGAGCGCATACGTCATGGATGATTTTACGGCCGTAGATGGTGAAACCCCGTTTGAGGCAGCGGACGCCGGTCTTGTGCCCGGCAAAACGGTGCTCGTGCAGATCGACCTCCAGAACGATTTTCTACACCCCGACGGGCATTACGCACAGAACGGCATCGATATCGCGCACATGCGCCGCGTCATCGAGCCTATCGTCCGATTGACCGAAGAAGCTCGGCGACGTGGGGTTCCTGTTGTCTGGACGCAACACGGCACCAAAGGCGTCGAGGATGGCGGCCCGTTTATGAAACTGCGGCCTTTCCTGCGCGATGGCGGATTACGTCAGAGGACTTGGGGCTATGAAATTCTCGATGCGCTAAGCCCGCATCCAGACGATTGGTATCTAGAAAAGACACGCCTTAGCGGCTTTTTTGCAACCAACCTCGACGTCATTTTGCGCGGTCTCAAGGCGGAGACAGTGATCTTCACGGGCGTGCTGACGAACCAATGTGTGGCGGCAACATCGAAGGACGCGAGCTTCCGTGATTACATGCCGATCGTCGTCGAAGATTGCACCGGTACGACGCTGCCGAACCTGCACGATCCTGCGATCGAGATGATGCGCGTCGGCTGGTCTGCCGTCTCGCAACTCGATACCGTGATGGGCCAACTAGCTGAGTTCCCGCTCAATAACGCGGGGCCGCGCTAAACCCGCCTAGTCCGGCGGATCGCACGGCACCGTGCCCATATCTGCCGGGATCGAGACCTCGAGCAACTCAAAAGAATCCGAAGTCGCCGTCTCATTGTGTGGCGTGTTTCCAGGAATGTAGACCGAGTCACCCGGTCCGATGCGCTCAACGCAACCACCTGCGAACTCCAGGTCGACCCAGCCACTCAGCATGTAGACGAATTGTCCCTCGCAGAGGTGCACGTGCCACCCAGTTTCTTCGGAGAGACCCTCCGACGCGGAGGTTATCTGCGCACGAATCTTGCCCTCACTCGCCTTGGTCACGCCCAACTCCCTGTATTGCAGGAAGTCGCGACGCCCCGGTACCATAACCGGATTGTCCGCCTTGGCGATTGCGATGTCGTAATTCAAATCTTTCTCGACTGGCTCGGCGCTCATGTCCCTCTCCCACTGTCCCAATTCAATCGTTTCGTATCGGGTAAATGGTAGGAAGGCCGTGCTGCCTTGGCAAGCAAACGCCGAAGTGCAGCGCCGGGCTAATCCCTCTCGGTTCCCGGGATCGCAAGGATTTCGAGACGCGTGCCGTTGTTCTTTTCAATCTCGATGACGGCATAGGTCGCGGCCCCACCCACCGTATCGGTCGGCGATCCGCAATAGGCCGCGGTCGTGTCGTTCGTCACCAGCTTCATGGCCGCATGGTGATGGCCAAGTGCGAGGTAGTCGAACGGACTGTCCTCGATTTCACCCATATGGATCGGCGAGGACCGGTGCGACGGTTCGCCGTGTGGGACGTGAATGCCGTGCCCCATGCCGAGATAGAATTCACAATCATCGGGCCGGGACGGACTGCCACCCAGCGGGCTGAAGTTCGGCGAATGATCCACCATTCCCTTACCCCACACCGCCACGCCGAGTTCCTCGATCCAGGCGCTCTCGCCCTCTTCCTCAGTCAGGAACGTAAGGTTCGGAATGGCCTTGAAGTCGTAGCGCTGATAGATGCAACCCTCGACAAGACAATCATGATTGCCGGGTATCATGGCCACCGGACAGGGCTGATCTGCGATCAGTTCCATCGACCACTCAATAGTTTCCGTCGTCGCTTGATTGGAATCGAATAGGTCTCCCGCCAGCAGCATTATATCTGGGTCGTGCGTACGCATCTGTTCAAGCACGCGATCGAACATTTCACGATAGTAGTCGCTCGCATTCACATACTGGTCATGATGGTAGTGGTCTCCGTCCAGATGGATGTCGGAGCAATGGGCAACGCGCAGGGAATCCGTCATTGAAGCCGCTGAGTTGTCGATGGGTGGAGACTGTGATTGAGACTAATATGCATTTACGCTCGGTGGATACCAGCCTCGTGACGGTTTTCGACGCCGCACCATGACCTATCTGTTACGGCTCAGCAATTATGCAGAGGGCATGCGGCGATATGAAGTACGCAATAACCGAGCGCGGTCTCTATTTGAACGCCTTTGCCGATGGCGTGGATCCCATCGACATGACGAAAACCGGTGAGTTTGCTAGTTTGCTGCAGAGTGCTGGTGATCTATCAATACCGCATTCACCGGATATTCAATACCGGTCGAGCAATGTCGTGGTACGCCACCAGCGGTTCCACTATCTTGAATGGGGCGCACCGGACGCACAGCCGATTCTGTTGCTGCACGGCGGCCATCAATCCGCTCATTCGTGGGACCTCGTCAGCCTGCACTTCGCGCAAAAATACCGCATCATCGCGCTCGATCAGCGCGGTCACGGCGATAGCGAGTGGGCGCGGAACGGTGATTATTCAAACCTCACGATGGCACAAGATGCACAGGCTTTTGTCGCCGCGGTCGGGCTGCAAAACCCGATTATAATGGGGCATTCGATGGGCGGCCGGAACACCTTGCTCATGACACGTACGAACCCTGACTATCCAGGAGCCCTCGTCATCGTCGACGTTGGGCCTGAGACCATAGAGGCGGGTCGTAAGACGATCTCCAACTTCGTCAAGCAAAACGAAATCTTTGATGACCTAGAACATTTCATTCGCAACGTTCGCGAATACGATCCCTATCGCAGCCGAGAGCACATCGAGCGCACGGTGAAGTACAACATGCTGGAGCGTGCGGACGGCAAGTACATCTCGAAATGCGATTACCGCCGCTGGCGCGGCGAAATCGAGGTACATGACGAAAACCGGGATGCGATCTCTCTCGATGACCTCGCGAGTTTCGAGATGCCGGTGCTCATCGTGCGCGGAGCAAACTCGAACATCTTGGCGGACGATGCGGCCGAACGCTTCCGTGACGCCTTGCCGAAAGGCAACCTCGTTACCGTTCCGAATTGCGGCCACAACGTACACTCCCAAAACACCCTCGGCTTCATCGATGCGGTTGGAAAATTCTTTTCAACGTTAAAGTAATATCGCAGCAGAGGAACCCATTATCGCACTTATCTCGGCGACGGAAGCCGCGAAACGGCTTAGCGATAGTCAGGGAATCGCGTTTCTGGATGTGCGTTAAATCATGCGCTTCGGCGAAGGGCACGTATTGCGGGCGACATACCTGCCACTTTCCCGGATGGGCCTGTCAGACGCCGATGTGGTTCCGCGCCGCACGGCACCTTTTAATAGATTGATCCGAAGGCCATAAAGCAACGACCGAGACATTGTTGAACCCCGCATCCAGACGCTCCCAACACGCCGTAACATCATGCAGATTCAACGTTAGACAAATTTCTCCAAATCTCCGGATATAATGAGGCGAAAATATATATTGCCTAGTCAGTCCGTAGAACCGCCGCGCCGGAGGCAATAAGGGCATCAATCTCATCATCGCTGAATCCAACACCGGAAAGTGCTTCGCGGGTGCTCTCTCCCAGGTTCTCGGGATGCCGGTAATATCCCCCCGGCGTTTTCGAAAACGAGACCGGCACCTTGATATGCCGCAGCTTGCCTTCTGTGGGGTGATCAACTTCGGGAAACATCCCGACCGCCTCGAGATGAGGGCAGTCGAACAGGTCTTCCGGCGAGTTCATCGGCATCACGGGAACATCGGCCTCTTCCAGCGCCTTCAGCCAATCGGCTGACGTGCGTTGCGCCATAATCTCTGTGACAATTTCGTAAAGCGCATCGATGTTCTTCGAACGCGACGGCTGATCGGCAAACCGCGGATCCTTTGCCAGTTCCGGCTTGCCCGCGACGGTGAAGAACCGTCCCCAATGCTTATCGTTGTAAGGAAGTACGCAAACATAGCCATCCGACGTGGGGAAGGGTCGACGATGTGGCGTCAGCATCCGCCGATATCCCGCCTCGCCAACAGGCGGATCATACATGCGGCCCTGCATATGTTCGTTCATGACGAAGCCCACAAAGGCCTCATACATCGGAACGTGAATTTTCTGTCCCTCGCCCGTGCGCTCGCGATGGAACAGGGCCATGGAGATGGAATAGGTCAGGAACAATCCAGTCGTCTTGTCCGCCAATACGGTCGGCCCGTATCGCGGCGTACCCGTAACGGAACCGAAAAGCGAAGCCAGGCCGGAAGCGCCTTGGATAAGGTCGTCGTATGCCGGTTTGTCGACAAAGGGACCGTCTTCACCGTATCCCGTTGCCGCCGCATAAACGATGTCCGGCTTCCACGCGGAAATGGATTGATAGTCGATGCCGAGCCGCGCGGCTGCCTGTGGCCGGATATTGTGAACGAATACGTCTGCGCTCTCCACAAGACGTTTGAGCGGCTCCCGCGCATCCTGCTTCTTCAGATCGAGCACGACGCTCCGTTTGTTGCGCCCCTTCATCAGATAGGCTGAAGACATGCCCTTTGTCTTATAAGTACCAGTCCAGCGTCCGATGTCACCGCCGGGCGGTTCGATCTTGATGACATCCGCACCCATTTCGCCGAGGATCTGGGTACAGAAAGGGCCAAGCATGACCGTCGTGAGATCTATGACCCGAATACCTTGGAGCGGGCCTATCGGAGTATCTGGCACAATAAGATTCCTTCGTAATATTTTTTCTTTAATATGAGCCGAATTCTTGCCAAGTCAGGCATTGGACCGAGGTCATTCGACAGAATAGTCATTGGAGTTTTCGATATGGCATCGAACGAACACCTTAAATTTTCCGATCTCGCGCCCTTCATGGGCGCCGAAGTTCATGGCCTCAATATCAATCAACCAGTGTCGGAAGACAACTTTGCTCTATTGCGGCGCAAGTTTTCAGAGCGCAGCCTGCTTCTCATTCGAAATCAAGACCTTACGCCGACATCTCACATCGCCTTCAGTCGTCGGTTCGGAGAACTCGAGGCGCACGTGCTGCAGGACTTCTGCCTCGACGGTCATC
>CAXGSZ010000163.1:0-5938 GCA_964012455.1 uncultured Alphaproteobacteria bacterium | reverse complement strand
CCGGCCCATCGCCAGGAGCGATCCCCTTCGCGGCGGCCACGGATTGCTCAACCGATTCGACCTCGAACACAAACTCGGCGCGTTTATCCCATAGCTCCTGCATTAGATCGAACAGGAACCTTTCTGCCGCATCCTTGTTTCCGTCAGCGACAACAATTCCCGAAAGACCGACATGTGGTATATCCGAGAGTGGAAAGCAGCCGAACAGTGACGCATTCAAAATACTCCCATCCGCTTCCGCCTTCATCGCCCGCTCCATGACCGCCTGCATCGGCTGCATCGAAGGCGCATGCCGGTTCATATGCGTCAGAACCGGGAGCGAGTGCCACGCCATCACCGGACTAACCTCGCCGTTCAGTGCGCGGATCAAGGTGCGCCCCGCCCTAAGGCCAGTCTCGTACATATCGATGTGAGGATATGTACGGTAGCCACAGATGACCGTCGCGTTATCGACGATAGCGGCGGATAGATTGGTATGGTAGTCGAGTGCAACCGCGATGGGGAGGTCTGGCGCCGCTTCGCGAAACCGCCGAAGGAGTTCGCCTTCGCCGTCGTCGAAACCCTCCGTTACCATCGCGCCATGCAGATCCAGAAACAACGCATCGCAGCCTTTCTCGATCGATTCGATGACCGCTCCTGAGCAGAGCTCAAGTATGGTATCCGGCGCGGGTGCGCTCGGGTGAGCATTTGCCGCGAAGGGAAAGTCGAGTTCGACGCCCTCTTCCTCGGCAAGATCGATATAGGCAGCGACCGGATTGTTCGTATCTCGATAGAAACGCCATGTTTCTTGGCCCGTTGCCGGCCCATCGGTCGGCCCCACCCGGCCGAAGTCTTTCACCGGTGTTGCGATCGGCGAAAAGGTATTTGTTTCGTGCCGAAGTACAGCGGCAACCCAGCGCTGCGCCATAGCTCGTTCCTTCCGAAGGCTTCTAGCGCCCCTTGAAGACGGGCTTCCGCTTTTCCATGAATGCGCGGCGGCCTTCTTCAAGATCGCTGCTCCCAGCACAATCCTCGACCAGCTTCGCACAGAGCGTTATGTCTCGATCTTCCTTGTCCTTCACCAACTCGTTGACGATCAAGTTAGTTGCGCGTAACGACAACGGTGCGTTCGCGGTCATCATATCCGTATAACCCTGGACATAATCGTCTAGGTCATCAAACGGCACTACGCGGTTTACCAGCCCCATCAAACGCGCTTCCTCCGCATCAAACCGGCGCCCCGTATAGAAGATTTCCTTGGCGAAGGACGGTCCCACGAGATCAACCAAGACCTTGGTGTTATCGGGCCCATATCCAACGCCTAGCTTAGCGGCGGGAATGCAAAAACTGGAGTTGTCGGAGCATATCCGGATGTCGGTGCAAATCGCGATCCCAGCGCCCCCGCCATAGCAGTAGCCACGAATTTTCGCGATGGTTGGCTTCTTCGCATGCTGAACCGAACCGTAGCCCCTAGCAACCGATTTGCCATAGGCCTTTACCGCGTCGACATTGGCGTGCTCGTCGTCAAACTGGGAGATATCGGCACCTGAGACAAACGCTTTCGTGCCAGCACCTTCCAGCACAATGACCCTGATCTCATCGTCCACTTCATAAGCTTCGACGGTATCCGCAAGAGCGTCCCACATGGCCCGTGAAACGGCATTGTGCTTCGCTACATTGTCGAAGATGACCCGCCCGACGTAGCCATCTTTCTCAGCAATAATTTTTCCTTCAGACATTTGCGTTTCGTGCTCCGTTAAACGACGACGCGTTCTTTGAAATCGTCGATCTGCTGATCTGTATACCCGAACTCCTGCAGGATCTCTTCGGTATGCTGGCCACGTGTCGGCGGCCCCGCCTCTAGTTTGCTCGGGGTGCGCGACAATTTTATGGCCTGCGCAACCAACTCAATTTCCTCGTCCCGGTCCGGCGAATAAACGGATTCAGCCGCACCAAGGTGCTTGATTTGAGGATCGGCAAAAACCTCATCGATACGGTAAATCGGACCACAAGGAACGCCGGCCTCATTCAGAAGATTCACCCAGGTCTGGGAATCCTTGGTGCGGATAATTGCGTTGATCTCCACATTCAAGGCATCCCTATTCTTCGACCGAGCGGCACCGTCCGCGTAATCCGGGTTGGTGATCAGGTGCTCCGCGTCGACAGCCTTGCAAAAGCGCTCATAGATGGCCTGCCCGGCCGATGCGATGTTGATATGGCCGTCTGAGGTCTCAAATACACCCGTGGGAATACTCGTTGGATGGTTGTTGCCGGCTTGCGGGGCCACTTCCTGATCAACCGTCCAGCGTGCCGCCTGGAAATCCAACATGAAGACCTGAGATTGCAACAGTGAACTCTGCACCCATTGACCTTTGCCCGACTGCTCGCGTTCCAGCAACGCGATCATAATACCCTGAGCGGCAAATAGACCGGCACAAAGGTCGGCAATTGGTATACCGACACGGACCGGACCCTGGCCGGGAAGACCGGTGATCGACATCAGGCCGCCCATCCCTTGCGCGATCTGATCAAAGCCAGGACGACCCTTGTACGGGCCATCCTGACCAAATCCGGAGATACTGGCAAAGATCAGTCCCGGATTAATCTTGGACAGCGTGTCATAGTCGATACCTAGACGCTCCTTCACGTCGGGGCGATAGTTCTCGACGATGACGTCGGTCTTCTCAATTAACTTCTTCAAAATAGCAACACCGTCTGCCTCCTTAAGGTTCAGCGTGATGCTTCGCTTGTTGCGATGCAGGTTCTGAAAGTCAGGGCCACTGCGCGGGCCGCCGAGGGCCCCCTTCCCTTCGACTTCGGCCGGCATCTCAATCTTAATGACGTTTGCACCCCAATCCGCCAATTGGCGCGCACATGTTGGCCCTGCGCGCACGCGGGTCAGGTCAAGTACCGTATAACGCGCGAGCGCGCTGGAAGCAGGTAGATGTGGCATGATTCCTCTTGTTTTCTAAGGGACGCCGAAACTGAAACCTCTTTCGTCGGCATTATCGACCAATCTAGTGCAATTCCCGGATCAAGCGACCGCTCGGCGGGAAGCGCGCTTGCGCTCGTGCGGGTCGAGATATTGCTTCCGCAGTCGGATCGATTTGGGTGTGACCTCAACCAACTCGTCATCCTCAATATAAGCGATGGCTTTCTCCAGGGTGATCCGCTGCGGCGGTGTTAGATCGACTGCATCATCCTTCCCGGAGGCCCGGAAATTCGTCAGTTGCTTCGCCTTCAGGGGATTGACCTCGAGATCCTCGCCCTTGTTGTGTTCACCGATTACCATTCCGCAATAGACCGCTTCGCCGGCGCCGATGAACAAAGGCCCACGCTCCTCGAGGTTCCAAAGCGCGTAAGCAACGGCCTTACCATTCTCGCGCGAGACGATCGTCCCCACACGGCGGCGGTCGATCTCTCCCTTAAACGGCGCATACCCGTGAAACAGCCGATTGAGTACACCCGTCCCTCGGGTGTCGGTCATGAATTCGCCGTGATAACCGATGAGGCTGCGCGTTGGAATGTGAAAGACCAGACGCTGTTTGCCCGCACCGGCAGAACGCATCTCAAACAATTCGCCTTTCCGCGCAGTCAACTTTTCGACAACTGGACCCGAATGCTCTTCGTCGACATCGATGACAACCTCCTCGACGGGCTCCATGGTCGTATCATTTGCTTCGTCTTTGCGAAACAAGACCCGTGGGCGGCCGATCGACATCTCATAACCTTCGCGTCGCATTTCTTCGATGAGGACGGCCAACTGCAGCTCACCGCGTCCGGATACTTCAAAGGCGTTTTGATCTTCTGTCTCGGTCACCTTGATCGCGACATTTCCCTCAGCTTCGCGCATCAGTCGATCTCGGATCATGCGTGATGTCACTTTGTCCCCTTCCCGGCCGGCCAAAGGCGAATCGTTGACGGAGAATGTCATGGCCAAGGTGGGTGGGTCGATCGGATCTGCCTCGATTGGTGCGTCTACAGTTAGGTCGCACAACGTGTCTGCAACCGTTGCGTTCTGGAATCCAGCGATCGCGACGATGTCACCCGCGTGGGCCTTTTCGACAGGGACTCGCTCAAGCCCGCGGAACGCCAACAGCTTGGTTACACGAGCCTGTTCAATCTCCCCGCCCTCACGCGACAATGCCTTAATCGTCGAATTCGCCCTAATTGTGCCCGCCTCGATCTGACCGGTCAGGACACGCCCGAGATAGGTATCGACATCCAAAATTGTCGCGAGTAGCTTAAATTCGTCCAAATCCTCAATGGTCGGTGCTGGTACATAGTCGACAATGAGATTGAAAAGCGGTGTCATATCCGTCTTCGGACCTTCTGGCGCTTCCCCAGCCCAGCCTTCCTTCGCCGAGGAAAACAGCACCGGAAAATCGAGTTGGTCCTCGTCGGCATCGAGTGCTGCAAGGAGATCGAAGGTTTCGTCATGCACTTCGTGCGACCTTGCTTCCGGCTTGTCGACCTTGTTGATCAAAACGATCGGCCGCAGGCCTAGACCGAGCGCCTTGCCCACGACAAACTTGGTCTGCGGCATTGGCCCCTCAGCCGCATCGACCAATACCACGACGCCGTCAACCATACTGAGGATACGTTCGACTTCACCGCCAAAATCGGCGTGCCCCGGGGTATCAACAATATTTATCCGCGTATCGCCCCATTGGACCGATGTGCACTTTGCAAGGATGGTAATGCCACGTTCGCGTTCCTGGTCATTGCTGTCCATGGCACGCTCCGCGACACGCTGGTTATCGCGAATGAGACCACTCTGCCGAAGAAGGCAGTCGACCAGTGTCGTCTTGCCATGATCAACATGGGCGATGATCGCAACGTTTCTTATGTTCATTCGGCGCCTTCTATCGGCTGTCCTGATAATTGCCGCGCATCATATTCAGGCGGCGGCTGGAAACAAGCCGTTGCCGCGCCCTATCGCTCGCGCATCGCTTCCTGGAAATCGCCGAGGAACGGATCAAGCAGGTATTCAATAACGGAACGTGTGCCGGTGCGAATGCTCGCCATGATCTGCGTTCCGGGAAATACATCGTAGCGCTGTTCTTCCCGGAGAAAGTAGGTTCGCTCCGGCTCGATCCTGACTTTGTAATAGGGCTGCCCATCTTCTTCCCGGATGAGTTTGTCCGGGCTGATATGAACCACCTTACCCATCACATGGCCGAAGCGCTGAAGGCTCGGCGCGTTCAGCTTCAGGATCGCTTCCTGCCCGATCTGGACGTATCCAATATCCTGCGTGGGGAGTTGCGCCTCGACGATCAGTTTGTCTTCACCCGGTACGATATCAACAACCGTATCGCCCGGTTTCACGACCCCGCCGATGGTCGAGACGTGTATCGACTTCACCACACCGGGAACTGGTGCGCGCAGCACAGTCCGCTCTAGGTTATCTTCGAATTTCTTGAGGCGTTCGCTCAACTCATCAATCTCCCGCTGCGATTCACCGAAAGCCGCCCGTGCATCCTCGCGGAAGGCAACTTCGGTTTGCTCAAGCCTAGATACCGCCTCCTTATAGGCCGCTTCAGCCCCTTTCAGCCCTTCCTTGTCTTCATCAATCTGGCTTGTCAGCTGCTGGGCATCGCGCAGAAGTTCAATGTGATTGTATCGATTGGTCAATTGGTCTTTCAGTAACTCCTCGCTGATCGAAATCTGTTCATTAAGAAGTTTTAGGCTCTTACGCGTATTATGGAGGCGTGCCTTGATTTCCCGCACCTCCTGGTGGCGTTGCGTGATCAGCTGCTTCTGGCTGGAAATTTCAGTGTCGTAGCGTTTGCGGCGCGTCTCGAACAAATTCCGGGATCGGTCGACAGATTCTGAATGCCGGTCGGCAAAAGCATCTGGAATTTCAAGCGTACGGTCTCCGCTCGCCTCGGCACGGTGTCGGATCGATTCGATCGCGAGGTTCGCCAACCGAACCTGCAATTCAAAGAGATCCGCTCCA
>CAXGSZ010000162.1:0-5955 GCA_964012455.1 uncultured Alphaproteobacteria bacterium | reverse complement strand
CGTAACGAACGATAAGGCCGTAGGCGCTCCTTCAAAAGACCGTCGACCCGCTCGTCTCTTGGGGGTAAAGGCGCTGGGCGGCGTTACGGCTTATCCGGCACTGGCGCCGATTGCGCCGGCTGTCGAACTGCTGACGCAGTTCGGAATCGCGCCTCAAGAAGTGACTGCGACGGAGATGATGGAGGCGTTCGCCGTGCAGGCCATGGTCTGTATTGAAGAAATCGGTCTGGAGCCGAGCCGTGTGAACTGTCGCGGCGGTGCTCTGGCCTGGGGGCATCCGATCGGCGCTTCTGGGGCGATTCTTGCCGTTCGTCTCTTTCACGCGTTGCGGTCCGGCGATCCGGGCGCTATTGGGCTCGCTGCTATTGCGGCGGCGGGTGGATTGGGGAGTGCGATGTTGCTGCAGGCGGAGGGCGGGTGATGATTTCCGTTTCAAAGGCGGCAGAGCTCGCTGATCACGTCGGAGACGCGGTCAAATCTCGCGAGACGGTTGTTATTCGGGATACGATGATCGACGCATTCAATACGATTTCCGAGGACCGACAGTGGATACATGGGGCCGGGGCGGCTCCGCGCATAGTGCCTGCAAACCTTCTCATCTCGCTCATTCCGCGGCTGTTACAGAATTGCATTGAGGTGGCAGCATTCTCGCGGTG
The DNA here is from genome assembly GCA_964012455.1 of uncultured Alphaproteobacteria bacterium. GTDB lineage: Bacteria > Pseudomonadota > Alphaproteobacteria > UBA8366 > UBA8366 > UBA6544. The sequence goes on along the minus strand of CAXGSZ010000162.1, from coordinate 5,299 downwards.
CCTCACGGTGAAATATGAGAATATCCGGTTCAAATCTCCGGTCGTTGCAGGCGATACCGTCGGCTTGTCTGTGGTTGTCACGGACGTGCGGACCCGCTTCGACAACACATTCGTGACGGCGACGGTGACGCTTTTCAATGTCGCTGATGAAAAGGAGCTGCTTATTGCCGAGGTGACCGACTGCTACGAGGCGCCCTAAGAGAATGGGTCGTTCTACGCCCTACAGAGATGTCTATTGTGGCGTGGGTGCGTCCTCGCGCAGCAGTCCCTCAGCTTTCAATTCAGCCCAGAGATCGCTCGGAATATTATGATTCATGGCTGTGACGTTGGCGACCACCTGTTCCGGACTGTTCGCGCCTGGGATCACCGTGGCTACCGCAGGGTGATGAAGGGGAAATTGTAACGCTGCCGCGGGTAGCGTTACGCCATGCCGTTCGCAGACAGAGGCAATTCCACGGGCTTTCGTTATAACGTCGTCTTCCGCCAGCTGATAGGCATAGAGCGCCCCTTTCGACGGTCCTGTTGCGAGAATGCCGGAAGCGAATACGGCGCCGATGAAGATGCTGACGCCGCGCGCCTCACAGAGCGGCAGGTCCTCATCGAGAGCCGCCTGATCCAACAGCGTATAGGGCATCGCCATCAGGAAATAGTCGAGATGGCAGTACTGGAGAAACCGTGGGATCAGGCCGGTGAAGTTCATACCGGCACCGATCGCTCTGATCTCTCCGGACGACCTCAACTCATCGAGTGCGGCATATCCGCCGCCGTCTATCAGTTGCTTGAAGCAAGCTGTGACGCCTTCTTCATCCCTTTGATGCCGCCAATCGAGATCGTGTATTACAAGGGCGTCGACCGTATTGATCCCGAGGCGCTGCAGGCTTTGCTCGTAAGAGCGCAAAATGCCATCGCGCGTATAGTCGAACCGCAAATCGAAGTGCAGCCCGCCCTTCCATCGCGGGAAGTCGAAGCCGGCCGGATCCGCGGGTCGCGAATAGATACGCCCGACCTTGGTGGTGAGACGGAATTCGGACCGCGGGCATTGGCGCAGAAAGTGTCCAACGCGATGCTCGCTCTTGGTGTTACCGTACCAGGGCGCTGTGTCGAACATCCGAACGCCGGCAGCGTATGCGGCTTGGAGCGTGGCTTCGGCTTGCGCCTCGCTAATGATCTCATCCGGATCACCGAGAGGGCCTGCACCCAATCCGAGTTCCGTAACCTCGAGGGATGTACGGCCGATCCTGCGTGTAGCTAAAGATGTCACGGACCTAGACGTCCAGACGATATGTATGGCCGTCCTTGATAAGACGCCCCGCCGTGGGCGTCGCGAAATGGGTCCCGATCATCAAAGTTGGAGATCCGGCTAATTTCTCATACATTGCGCGACGGGTTGCGATGGCCTGTGGCCGATCGACATCGGGCGAGGAACTCCACTCCGGATGAACGATCTGGCAGGGATGATGAAGAAAGTCGCCGGTGATCAGGGCGCTTTCTTCCTTCGACTCGATCATGACGCTGACATGCCCAGGGGTGTGCCCCGGTGTTGGCACGAGCCGGATTTCGGGGCAAATCTGCTGATCCTTCTGCACAAGGTCGACCAGCCCCGCATCGAAGACGGGCATAATCGAGTCCGCGAGAAGAGGGCCGTAGTTGCCTTCGCCTTCTCCACGCCAGTGTTCGAACTCTGTCTCGCCATAGAGATAGCGGGCATTATCAAAAGTTGGAACCCATTTTCCGTCGACGAGCATCGTGTTCCAGCCGACGTGATCGACGTGCAGATGTGTACACATGACATTGTCGATGCTCTCGCGCGGATAACCCGCATCGGCGATGTCGGAAAGGAATGAGGTCTGTAGATTATTCCAGGCTGGGACAGCGCGTTCCTTGTCGTTGCCGATGCATGTATCGACGATGATGTTTCGGTCTGGCGTATCGACGATCAGCGCATGAATGGCACCCCGCATGCGACCTTCGTCATCACAGAAATGCGGGAAGAGCCAGTCGATATCACGCACCAACTCGCGCTTCGCATCGGGAATGATACGGCTCATCCCGCCGGTCGCCTCGATTTCGACAATCCGGGTGATCTTAACGTCGCCAATTTGCCAGACTTCGCCAACCATCGATCGTCTCCTCAGCGTATACGCCTTCGCAATGCAAATAACATCGACTCCGGGTGCGCCTTGGCCAGCCCCCGCGCTCTTGCCCCGTCCGCACGCGGTCCAACATCATTTGAAAGCCCTTGAGCTATTTTGAACTTTAGGAGCATTGCGCTATGAGTGCGGCTGCGTTTCAGGGAAAGAAGGACAGGCATCTTAACGTAATGTCCAGTTCCGGCATTTCGCATTGGAATTTACCGGACATGTGTGAATGCGTCTCCGAAGCCTATGAACTGGTTGAACAGGTGCACCTCGCAAACGAAGACTTCGAGGCTGTCATGTTCGCGAACCCATTGCGTCTGCACGCCGGGATGAACCCGGATTTCTTCAAGGGCACGGGCTTGGGGGCCGAAGTCGAGAAGCTAAAGGCGGGCGGAAAGTTGAACTGAATTTTTACAAAAGTGTCATTCCCGCGAAGGCGGAAATCCAAGGCTTAAGTAATCCGAACTGGATTCCCGCCTTGGCGGGAATGACGCTCTAATAACGGAGCAAATTAATGGAAGATTTTAAAGGTAAGACGGCGGTTGTCACCGGCGCGGCAAGCGGAATCGGCCGCTCGCTTGCTTTGGCCTTTGCCGGGCGGGGCGCTAACGTCGTGATGGCGGATGTGGAAGCGGGCTCTCTTGCGGCAGCTCGTGATCAGGTTGCGGCGATCGGCGGTGAGGTAATTGACGTTCCGACTGACGTCACAAAGGAAGGTCAGGTCTTTGCATTGGCAGATAAGGCCTGGGACCGCTTCGGCGCGGTCCACGTTGTCTGCAACAACGCTGGCGTGCTCATCCGGGGCGATACATTGGATGCGGAGCGTAAGGACTGGGAATGGATCCTCGGGGTGAACCTGTGGGGTGTAATCCATGGCGTTCGCGCATTTGTTCCGAGGATGCGCGATTCCGACGAAGAAGGTCATATTGTGAACACTGCCTCTGAAGCGGGGCATTTCGCGGGTGACGGATATGGCGTCTATAACACCTCAAAATTCGCCGTTGTGGGATTAACGGAAAGTCTGGCGCGCGACTTGCGCAACACCAGGATAGGTGTATCGATGCTGTGTCCTGGTCAGGTGGAGACCGGCATCTTTACTAACACGAATCGACCGGAAGACTACCAAAAGGATGCCGAAGACGCGCCGATGGACCGTCGGGTGGCTGAGAACGTTATGGAGCCTGATGATGTGGCGGCTAAGGTTATAGCAGGGATCGAGGCCGGTGCCCTGTATGTCTTCAGTCATGAAGACGAGGCACGCCTGCTAATCGACAAGCGAAACGGGCGTATCATGAGGGCGGTTGGCGGTTAAGAAATGAGCGCAACTCTGACGCGCGTGGGCTTGGCGATTTGCTCCGGGGGTAGCCGGCGCCATCGATAGGGGTGTCCAAATTTTTCCGGCCTGTATTTTGGGTATAGTCCTATAGTGCATTCCAAACGCATTCAAACTGAATGGAATACGGGATGGAACTTAGCCTTGTCGAAATTGTTGAGCACATCGCATTCTTGCTGACGGCTGTTTCGTTTTACTTGAGGGACATTCTGCTCTTGCGGTTTCTCGCGATCGCCAGCGCACTCGTCGGCATTGGTTATAACTACTTCCTTCCGGTGGGTCCCTTATGGCTGCCAATCTTCTGGCTCGGGGTGTTCGCGGCACTCAACATTTGGCGAATTGTTGGCATCTTCTCCGAACGGTACTCGATTCATTTCAACGAGGATGAGCGAGAACTCTACGAGACAATCTCCAGAAATTTCGCTCCGGTAGAATTCATGAAGCTCATTCGGACCGCCGAATGGCGGGACGCGGGAGAGGGAAATGTCTTCGCGACCGAGGGCCGACCGGTAGACGGTTTGCGACTGTTATGTAATGGCGAAGTAAGGGTCGATCGCGATGGTGCGGAGATTGGGCGCGCGCGTGATGGGGCCTTAATTGGCGGGGTGTCTTTCATTCAGGGTGGTGATGCGTCCGCGACAGTAACGGCGACGGTGCCCTGTCGATACGTGTTCTGGCCTGAAGAGGCGCTGCGCGGGCTGCTTCGGCGCAATCCGAACATAGATGTGGCCATGAAACACGTCTTCAGCCTGGACCTCATGCGAAAACTCACGGGCGACTTTGTCGGGACCGTACGGACGAAGGCGTTGGAGTGAGGCGGTTCCGGGCGCTTTCGTATAACCGTCGAATACTCTACGCCGTATCTTTTGCGACCAAGTCTTTGTACAAACCTTGTAATCTTGAAGTCACTGGGCCTGGCAGCGGTCCATCGCCAATCCGGCGGCCGTCGATCTCAGCAACCGGGGTCTGTCCGCCGAAGGAGCCTGTTAGAAACGCCTCGTCGGCGCTGTAGGTCTCGAACAGGGAATAGTTCCGTTCGAAGACGGGAATGCCGTTGGCGCGGCAGATATCGATTATGTTCTGCCGCGTCACCCCGTTCATGCAGTAATCGCCGGTCGACGTCCAAACCTTGTTTTTACGGACGATAAAGAAGTTGCAGGCGTTTGTCGTATTGACGAAACCGAGGGGGTCCAACATCAAACCCTCGTCGGCGCCCACTTGCTCGGCCTGCAAGCAGGCTAAGACGCAGTTAAGTTTCGAGTGGGAATTGTACTTGGCGTCCTGGCTCATGGGCAGTCCGCGTACTTGCGGAACTGTCGCCAATCGAATGCCTTGGGTTTTTAGAGCGGTTACGGATCTAGAGTGTTCGACGATTATCACGACCGTCGGCCCCGACCGCGATAAGGATGGATGCTGAAATGGTTTCGATTTGACGCCGCGCGTCACCATCAGCCTGCAATGGGCGTCGCCGATCATGCCGTTCGCCGCCGCAGTCCGGTTCAGCGCTTCGAGAACACCTCGGCGGTCCATACCGAGTTCGATACCAGCCGCCTTAAGACCAGCGAACAGCCGGTCCATATGTGCGTCGAAAAAAGCCCATTTGCCGTTGTATAGCCGCATCCCTTCCCACATACCGTCGCCGAGCAGGAAGCCGGAATCGTAAACGGAAACTTTCGCCTCGTCGCGATGAACGATGACGCCGTCCACATAGATTTTTATATTCCGATTGCGTGCGTCATCCTCTGCATCGTGGGTCGTGTGAGACGGTGGAGTAGCAGTTTGTTCCGCATCTGAGGTGGTCATTGCGATTCGCTATCGATTAGAGTTC
>CAXGSZ010000161.1:0-5958 GCA_964012455.1 uncultured Alphaproteobacteria bacterium | reverse complement strand
CCGTTTGCTTCCATCCAAGGCATGGGAGGTCTCCTAAAGTTCGGGTGCGTCGAGGGTGGTGCAATCTTCAGCAAACGCGAGCGTCGCGCCGCTCTTCTCTTGTAACGCATCGCGCGAAAGGTCTGCTATAATTTCGCGTACAAGAAAGCCGTCGGACGTTACGTCGACAACGGCGAGATCGGTGTAGACACGATCGACGGTACCGACGCCGGTCAGAGGGTAGCTGCAGCGCTCTACCAGACGGGAGGCACCGGTCTTTGTTGTGTGCTGCATGGTCACGCGAACACTCTTGGCGCCGGTCACCAGGTCCATGGCGCCGCCGACAAGCTGCCCTTTGTGAGTCATTTTAGCATCCCAGTTGGCGAGATCACCTGTCTGGGAGACTTCAAAGCCGCCTAGCAGAGTGACATCGAGGTGCCCGCCTCGAATCATCGCGAACGCCTGGGTTGAATCGAAGAGGGCCGCGCCGAGGCTCAAGGTAATCTTTTGGCTGCCCGCGTCGACAAAATCTGAATCTTCTTCATTCTCGCTGGCGAGCGGACCGACACCGACGATGCCGTTTTCCGAATGGAACATCAGGTCGCGGTTCTCCGGCTTGTAGTTCGCCACGAGCACAGGCAAACCGAGGCCGAGATTGACATAGCTGCCTTCCAAGAGGTCTTGCGCGGCGCGCCATGCAATCTGTTGACGGGTCAATGGCTGCATGTTTCAGATACCCCCCGCGTTAGCTGGGCTCATGTCTTCATGCTTTAGAACTCTGTCGACATAGATGCCCGGAATATGAATATCTTCGGGCGGGATAGGATCATCACCCGGATCGTCGGTTTCGACGATCGTCGTGCCGGCAGCCATCGCCATAGCAAGGCCGAAATTTCCCTGGGCACCGCGGAAGCGGACATTGCCCCATCGGTCTGCGCGCGATGCTCGCATGATCGCGAAATCCGCGGTAATCGCATGCTCGAGGACGCAGTGCTTACCACCGTATTCGCGCACTTCCTTGCCGTCACCGAGATCAGTGCCGGCACCGGTCGGCGTGAAGAAGGCCGGAATGCCCGCACCGCCGGCCCGGATGCGTTCGGCGAATGTGCCCTGCGGGACCATTTCTATATCAAGATCGCCGTCAAGCCATTGTTGTTCGTAGTTCGCAGTGTCTGGACCACGGCTTCGCGCGGCGGTGCAAATGACTTTTGAAACCCGTCGCTCGGCAAAGATACGCGGAGCGAAACCGTCAACGAAGCGGGCGCTGTTCAAGATCAAGGTCAAGTCCGTCGCCGACGAATTCTCGATGGCCTTTATCAATGCGAATGGGACGCCGGCCCCGCCGAACCCGTTGACCAGGACCGAGGCCCCGTCGCCGAACCCGTCGAGGGCCGCGTCCAAGGTTTCCACCCGCTTGTCGATCATTTTCCGGTCTCCTGGCAGTGCGGCAATTCAAATAGCGTGAAATTCCGGTCCTGCGAGCCGGGGAAATCGTCTTGGTTTTACCAAGCCGCCGCGCGCAGAAGTCAGTCATGATTTGCCAATGTTTGGCTTCTGCTTCAGACGCATAACAGTAGCGCTTGGGAAAACAGAGGCCGTGTTCGGAGTCCGGATAGATGTCCATCATGTAGTCGACGCCGACGTCTTGAAAATGGGACTGCAAGTTCTTGTTCATTTCCATTGCCACATAGGTATCATTTTCTGCAACACCGAGATAGAAATCGCCTGAAAGGCGGACCGCCTTGCGATGTGGCGGGTCCGGAGCGTCGCCATGTGGACTGCCACCAAACATCGAAACCATGGAGTCAATGCACTCCGGAAACCCCGTTATCACAACAAGCGCGGGGCGACCTTCCGTGCAGTGTCCCGCGACACCGATTTTACATTGTGCCACCCGTTCGTCCTAGTCCGCACGCACGATCATTGCGGCGGTGTCGGTCCGGCTGCGTATATTTGTATAGCCGATGTTAAGGGCGTTCGTGAATGTCTTGACCAGTTCTTATTCCGCGTCAAACATACGGTTTAAATCGACATCGATTAGGCGGACAATGCGGTTGTATAGGCTTGCCGAATAGATGATTCATCGCGGATGCTCGACGCCGGCATATACATGAATACTGCGGGAAAAGAGCCTTTGCCGTACGGATACGCAACGAAGGTGTTCATGGTGCCGTCCTCGGTCTCGATGTAGACTTCACAATCGGTTATGCGACGGCGCTCCGGTTGAAATTTGGGACGGCAAAGAACTCGGGGTCCATATAGACGGTTGTCCGTTTGGCGAGGCGGGGGATTCGTCCGTTGAAGGCGCCGCGCCGGTGAAGCAATCTGGTATTGTCCCACATCACGATGTCGCCATTTCGCCAATTATGAGCGTAGATGTTTTCAGGCCTTAAGGCATGCTCCATCAGAGCGTCGAAAAGATTGCGTCCGTCCTCTTCGCTCATGTTCTCGATCGCCACGGTGTGGTTGGGCGAAAGATAGAGCGAGCGTTCGCCAGTTGCTCGGTTCTCCAGTACCATGTCATGCACCACTTCCGGCGTTCGAGCATCAATTGCGGCGGTTTCGGCATCGGACCCGGATTCGCGCCGGAAATTCTTCTCGACATTCTGGCGCATAAAACTGCACAGCGGCGCCTCGGTTCCGTACTTGCAGCGTGCCCGCTTTCCATCGACCGCGCGTCGCAGATTATTGGGCAAGGTGTTATAGGCGTGCGACAGATTGCAGTAGGATGTCTCCGCTATGCCTTCTGGCATCTCCACACCGTAGAAGATTGAGCCGCTCGCGGGATTTTCGCGGTAGATCAAGTCGGTATGCCAAACGATTTCGTCATTGCTGAGGCCGCCAACCTTGCTGCCATCTGTGAAGTGCAGGTTGGAGACGAAGAATAACTCGGGGTCGCGATCGTCGGACGCCGGGTCGTCCGTATTTATATCCTTGATGGTGTCGAGATCGAGAGCCCCAAACCGCTTGCTAAACGCAACAAATTCGCGCTCTGTCAGACTTTGCCGGCGGAATAGGAGGACTGGGTCCTTCTGCCAGGCGCCGCGTATTGCCTCGAATTCCTTATCATTGCTCGTCGAAAGATCGATCTCCAGAACTTCGGTGCCGAGATTGTCGCTGAGTGGGCGTGTTCGCAATTTCATGTGGCCGTGACCATTTTGTTTATTCTCTGAGGGAATTATAGGACTGCAGAATGATCAGCCAAATATCTCCGTACTCAATTTGGAATGTAAAATCGGCGAAATGCATAATTTAGAAGAACGCCGTATGTCTGAAGAATTCAACGAACTCAATCTCACGACGGTCGTCGCCGAACATAAGAAGTGGCTGGCGGACGTCAGCGCAGGCGGCTGAGCCGATTTCTCAAGGCGGAACTAATCGGCGCCAGCCAACGAGACGTCGATCTGCGTGACGCGGATTTGCACAATGTGGATCTCGATCTCGCAGACCCGAAAATTGCGACTTACGTGGCGCTAACCTCTCAGATGCGAGCCTGGCCGGCGCCAATCTTGTCGGTGCCAGATTGTCGTACTGAGACTTAAGCCACGCAGCTTTACACGCATCAACCTGACGAATGTCGAGTTGGACAACGCGGAACTATGTAGGTGTAATTCCCGAGGATAAGTGATTACCCTGCGGGGCATGCACGAAATTCTGAACTACCGCGACCCTGACGTTTGATTCTATTCAGCCGCGGCGGCCGATGCGTCGGCTGTAGGCCATTCCGGTGCGTCGCCGCCAAGCACTGGTGTTGGGCGTATCCATTGCGGCGGTGTTTTGCTCAATTGCAGTACCGGCCCGAGATGGCGTAGCGGACCTGAGGCGGGTGTTGTCTCGATCCTGAGGCCGCCGAGCTCTGCATCGGTCAGGTCCATGTTTGGCGCGTCGTACGCCACGTTGCCCTGTCGATAGATGAACATGCCGGATTGGCAAAGCGATACACGTACGTGGTAACTCCCGCCTTCGGTTGCCCGTCGCGCAAGCGCCAAGAGCACGCCGTAAGCTGCAAGGTAACCTGTCGTATAGTCGCATGCGGCCGCGGGCAGTAGGGCCGGCCGATCCGGCAGGCCTTCGTTGCAGATACCGGTCACGGTCTGTGCGACCTGCTCCCAGCCGGCGCGATGGCTGAACGGTCCGTCGGCCCCGAAACAGCTGATCGAAACGCAAACGATGCCCGGGCGCAGTTCGGCCAATTGTTCTGGTCCAAAGCCTAGCTTCTGCATAATTCCGGGGCGGTAACCTTGGGAAAAGACATCGGCCTCCGCGACGAGGACCTTCAATGCTGTGGCATCTGCATCATTCTTGAGATCGAGAAAACAGCTCCGCTTGCCATGGCTCGTATCCATCACATGATGCGGAATTTGAGGCAATCCCTCGGTCGTCACCATCAAGACTTCGGCCCCGTGTTCGGCCAGTGTGCGGGCGGCGATCGGTCCTGCGAGGATGCGCGTGAGATCGAGCGCCTTAATACCAGAGAGCGGCCGGTCGCCGGCAGCGAGGGGCTCTGGTTCGCTGTCTGCAACTTTGATGATCTCGACGATCGGTTTCGCGGCGAGTGTCTGTCCATGGGGATGGGCCATCCACTCGGCATTTGTCCGAACCATGGCGCCGCAGGCACGGGCCTCGTCGATCGCGGCTTCAAGATCCATTGCATTCCAGTTGGCGACAGCGGCTGCAACGGATTTGGGGTTGGGATCACAGCCAAGGACATTCAGAACGCGTGCCCGCAAGTTGGGCAACCCGAAATGCGGTAGGAACCACCGGCCATCCTTGGTTGGCCAGGGCTGGGTGATTCGTCGCATGTCGTTGTGCTCGTCGAGCGGGATCGTTTCGAACGCGCCATCGCTGTTCGGTTGTTGCATGTAGTCGGTGCTTCGAAGGGCTGCTGCTGCGTGGCGCACGTCGATTGCAATGTTCTGGCGATGATTGGTTCTGATTTCCCAGATGTCGGAAACGGCGGTGCCAATTCCTGCCAGGACTGCTGCGCACGTTTCGCCAATTTTGAATTTCGTCGAGAAGACCGGGTCCGTTCCAGAAATTTTTACCTCGTCCGCAGCCGGCATACCCTTATTCCGGATGCCCATAACCTCTTCGAATGCGGTCGCCATTGATCATGTCTCCCCAATGATTCCTCGCAGTACGCTATCAGGCCGCCGACGCGGCCGCAATCGCCTGGGGCTACAAGGTCAGCTGTCAAACACCGGGCGGCTGTCCGTCATGAAGTTTTTGATGCGTTTAGACAATGCCTGACCGCTTCGATCAGTTCTCAACTGCGGAATGGCTTTCGCAGGGTAATACATGCGCCAAGAGCGTTGGCGACTTCGAGATAATCGATATCATTAACTTGTCCACTCATTATCAGGAGACGCGTATTACCCGCCTTCACGTGCATCCGACGGACCAGTTCAATACCGTCCATATCAGGCATAAAGATGTCGGTGATGACGATATCCTTCGCTTTCTCCTTTAGTAGGCCCGTCGCTTCTTGCCCGGTGCGCGCTTGCTCGAACGCGCAGCTGCACTTCCGCGATTTTCGTCCTCAGCAGTTCATCGTCGTCGACAATCAGTATGGCGGATGGCGTACCGCTTGAATCAGCCATCATTCGGTATTTGTACTGTGCGGCGGGTGTCTGTCACTTGCCGAAGGCCAACCCATCTCGTCTTGGGGGTGGGCGTCCTCTAACACTGAAACAACAATCCGTTGTGGGTGGCCGACGCCAGCGGGTTGTATTCGCCTAGTGATTCCAAAATTCCCTTGTGCGCTTCGTCACCCCAGATCTCGGCGATGCGTTGGTTGCGACCGCAATTGTATCGGCACAAAAGGTAGCGCAGCGGGTTCCGCTGGTATTAGTCTTGGCGATTTTCCTCTGCACGGTAAAACGGCCCGGCATCGTGGACCGGAGTCACGAACGGACTCTTCAAGGGTCCGGAGGCGGAAATCTTGAGTTTCGATTCCTCGGCGAGGCACTTCTGCTTGGG
>CAXGSZ010000160.1:0-5974 GCA_964012455.1 uncultured Alphaproteobacteria bacterium | reverse complement strand
CCCCTCGGAATGGCGCGTCGCATTGGTGATAAGTAATGAGATAAATCTCCAAAGTGCGATGTAAGTATGTCTTGGGTTTCTGGAGAATCTTTGGGCAGTTTCTCTTTCAAAACTTCTAAGAAACGGTAAATCTCATCGACGTGTTCCAGTGACTGCGCCTCCACGGCCTTCCATACAGGATGATCTTCATTCTCGTCCGGGCTTCGAAAGATCCGAAAGGGTTGCTTCAGGAATTTGCGATGTGCGCGATTTGTTTCCGCTAGTACAAAATGGGCAAGCCGATTTTTTGAAAGTGTGCATGTAGTCTGAGCCGCCCTGAGATAGTCCTCTGTCGTTACTTTTAAGACAATCGCCTGGTTTGAGTTTTCAGGAATTACGGCTCTTCCCGAGGTGGCCGTCAGATTCAGGGCGTAGTCGTAGTCGATTGTGCTGTCAAAGCGCCGACAATCTGCTCGTGGGCGCAAGGCAAGTGTATAAGGAAAGAACGCGCGTGCCAGCCATCCGAATTGATCGGCGGGCCAAAAAATTGCGGTCGGATAGGTGGAGAATTCGGGCGAATTCACGAAAAAGCTTTGTGAGACCGGATGGAGAATTTGCGGGAACCGATCGCATAGACGCCAAGCGGAGAGGCCATCGGGGCCAGAATTGGCAATTTGTTCAGGCAATTCAATGGACGCTTCAAGCGAGAGGCGCAACAAGGGGATCAGGACGGCATCGGCTCCAGCATCCATCCGGGCCTGGGCATAGCTGAGGCTTCCGTTCGAGATAAAGAGATCTTGATTAATGATAAACAAGGTTTCCTGGTCGCCTGACACGAGGGATTTATCGATCGCGTGAAACTGAATGCGCCTGTCGATCTCATGCTTGATGGCGCTTCCGCTCAAGCCAGTGACGGATTTTTCGATGGTCTCTCCGTCGACTATCGTTTCGTCAAAAATATGAAAGTAGCAATCCGCGTATTGCTCGAGAGGGCGGCAGATATTTCGGAAATAATGATAAGAGGCGCGATCTGTGTAGATCAGCAGTCGGACGGGCCGCTGTTTTGTGAGTGTTGGCAGATTTTGATCGCTAAGCAAGCAAGGGAGCGTGAATGCGGCGAACTTATCGATGAACGATTTGTCCCAAGCGACGATCGCAATGTTCGTTATACGGGACATAGCTGACATGTCAGGATGGCGAATTTGCCTTGTACCAGCGGAGTGTCGCTTCAATGCCGGCATCGAAAGTGGTCGATTTTTCCCAGCCAATCGCGTGCTTCGCTAATGCGCAATCAAGAAATAGGGATGTCTTGATCGTCGGCTTGCTACGGTCGAATTCGATTGTGAGATCGCGGCCAGATGCCGAGACGATCCTTTTTACGACGTCTTTGACCGCGAAGGCCTCGCCGTAGCCGATGTTATACAGCCCAAAGGGCTCATCTTGGTGTGCTATTGCGTTCTCGACACATTCGACAAGATCGTCGATGTATAGGAGGTCACGGGCCTCTTCGCCTTCTCCCCAAACAACGATTCGCCCGTCTTGCGCCGTCATCGTCTTTGTAACAGTCGCGCCAAACATATGTGATCGCTCAAGGTCGAATTTGTCGTGGGGCCCATATATGTTTGAATGTCGCAGAACGGTGTATTTCGTGCGGCCAAGACCCGCGTAAAATTCCGCCATCTTTTCGAGATAAACTTTCGTCCAGCCGACCCCAAAATACTGCGGCGGGATCTCGCCGGTAAAGTCAGTCTCACGCAGCGCGGTTTCACTACTTTGATACATGACCGTACAACTAAAGAAGATGACATGCTTCACGGTATGATCGTAGGCAGCACGAAACAGATGCGAATTCATCACTGCGTTGTCCGCCGTGTGAATATAGGGTCGGTTGACGATGTCGCCGGCCCCCGAGGTTGTAGCGGCGGCCTGAACCACCACATCGATATTTCGCAAGGCATGGGAGACATCCGATTCTCTTGTGAGATCGGCCTCAATCCATTTCACATTGGGACAGTCGAAGCGAGAACTCTTATGTTCAATAGCCAAGAGTTCGATGTCGGGCTGTTGGGATAGCCTCTCGACGACGTTGCGACCAATAAAGCCGGTGGCGCCACACACTAGGATGCGTCGTGTTGCCATTATTCGTGCGCCTTCATGAATTCCTCTACGATGTCGCGTGTGCTTCGAGCGAGTTCGGGCAGGACCGACCGGGCTTTTCGATTGTCGATGTCGCCGACGTCATAGTGGAATTTACCGTATTGTGGGCATGTGGCCAAAATTTCCGCGACCTCGCGTAACCCGAGACTGCCGGTCGTTGCAATATTGTAAACGCCGCTTAGGCCATCGTGGAGCGCACGGAGTATGAAGGCGCCGAGCTGGTGATGCGTCACGTAGTTGAAGCGTGAATCGGGCGCCAATGAAAGCGAACAGTTAGGATCCTGAAGCATTCGAATCAGGCTGTTCGGGCGGGCTGTCTTACCGAGAAGGGCGGTCGGCCTCAAAATTAGGTTGTTCTCGTCGCTGTTTTCCAGACGCGCTTCACACGCAAGTTTGATGGTCCGGTAGGAGTCGTCGGTCGGTGCAGGCAATACCTGTTGGTTCTCCAGTTTCGGTCCTTTCCCTTTAGGGTAGACGTCGATTGAGGAAATGTAGACGAAGCGCCGGCAGGGGATCGATCGGACTGCCTCGAAGAGGTTGAGGTTCGCTTCAATTTTTTCTGCGTCATCTTTGGGAGAGTGGTCAAAAGCGCAGTGGACAATAGCGTCGTAAGGTGTGCTCTCTCTGAGCGCGGCGGGATCGTCTGCGCGTGTTAGTCCGGAAGTGCCGAGTTGTTCCAACAGAGCTTGACCAAGTCCGCTGCCCGTACCCGTCACCAAAATGCGGTCAGCCATCAGGGCGCAGCGTCGATTCAGTGAACGCGTTATAGCGGGATCCTGAGAGATCTCCATGTTCGGCATACCAGGACATCGTTTCCTCGATACCCACGGTAAGCGTAATTTCGGGAGAAAACCCGTGGGCTTCGGCGCGCCCGGTGTCCATTAGACGAATGCGATCCCCCGAGGGTTTCGACGTATCCCAGACGATTTCTGTCTCCTTCTGAAGATTGGAAACAACGGCTTCGGCAATGCTACGGATCGAGACGCCGGTCCCACTTCCCATGTTTACCGGTTCGTTTACGCCGTTCTCCACCATGATCATCATGCCGCGCGCGACGTCACGCGCATGTATGAAGTCGCGGATAGGCGTGCCGTCACCCCAAACGGTGAGTGGAGATTCGCCGTTCAGCGCTCGATGGATCAGGGACGGAATAACCATTGCGTTTTCGGGGTCGAAATTGTCGTAAGGGCCGTACACATTCGCCGGCCGGACGATTGAAATTTTGTCCCAGCCGTATTCGATGCCGTAAGCCTCCGCCTGCAATTCTCCCATCCGCTTTGCCCATCCTGCAAATCGGTCGTTGGGCGAAGGGAAGGTGCTCCAGACATCGTCCTCCCGAAAGTGCTCCGCTGGAGCGTATACGCCGACGGAGCTGGTATAGAGATAACGTTCGACACCCTGTCGACGCGCGGCCTCCATCATGTTGTAAGAGAAAGTGATCGTGGGGACGAGAAAGCTTGCCGGTCGCCGGCTCGCCATGGCCGGTGATCCTTTCACGCCGGCGAGATTGAACACCACGTCCATTCCTTTCGCCGCTTCGACGCAGCTTGAGAATTCCCGAAGGTCCGCGCGTTGGAAATCGACGCCTTCCGGCGCGCGGCTTGGATCGTCGAGCGAAACTACGCGTATTTTTGCGCCAGCGCTTTGTAGGCGCTCCACTAGTGGGCGGCCGATCAGGCCAGTTCCACCTGTGACGAGAACGTTTTTGCCGTCGAAGTAACCCATACGTTGATCCGCTAACGTGTGAGGAAACGGTTACCTTCACTGGCAACGCGCGCGCGCCAGTACTCAAGCAGGTCTTGTATCGTCTGCTCGAAAGGAATTTCTGGCGTCCATCCTGTGTGTTCGCGAAACTTGGTAGTGTCCGGTACCTGTAAATCCGCGTCGACTGGACGCAGACGCTCCGGGTCGGTTTCCACCCGAATTCGGTTCTTTGCATCCGAGTAGGAGAGTAGGCTTTCGAGGATGTCGCCGACACTGCAGCTATGCGTGCCGCCAATGTTGTAATACGCGCCCTGTGTCGGCTCGACGGTCACCAGCATATAGTAAGCGCGCACCGCATCTCGTACGTCGGCAATCGTCCGAAGGGAATCAAGGTTGCCAACTTTGAGCACTGGAGGAATGAGATCGGCCTCGATCAGCGCGATCTGTTTGGCGAATGTCGATTCAGCAAAAACATCACCGCGCCTCGGACCGGTATGGGTGAACATTCGGGTTGTCATGACAGTCATGTCATAGGCTTCGGCGTAGTAGCGGCCGATAAGGTCCGTGCCCACTTTGCTAATGGCGTACGGTGATGCCGGATGAAACCCGCATTCCTCGTCGATGGGAATTTTGTCCTTTGGAACGCGGCCGAATACTTCCGACGATGCGCAGACATGAACGATGGCGCCCGGTGCGGAAAGCCGCAATGCATCTAAAACACGAGCGGTTCCCTGAATGTTCGTATCCAGTGTGTCGAGCGGACTCTCAAAACTCGTCCTTGGGTAACTCTGTGCTGCGAGATGAAATACGTAGTCAGGCGTCGATTTGCGTACGACGTCTTGAACCGCCAGTGTGTCACGTAAGTCGCCGTATAGTAACCTGATCCGGTCGCCCGCGTTGATCTTGGGAATCAGAGATTCGAGATTGTCGAGGGGGCTGCGCCAGCGGCACATACCATCGATATCCCAATCCGTTGCTTCCAGCAGGAACTCTGCGAGATGGGAACCGACCATACCGGTAATTCCGGTAACGAGCGCACGGGTCTTAGGCATTACAACGCCTCCACGAATTCGTCGATGGCATCCGCGATGTAGGTACTTGCGACCCTGTCGATATCCTGATGGTTGCCGAATGAGAAACCACGCGCCATCACGGCGTCTGAATGTGTGAGGTCACCGCAGACACGGTGGGGGTACATCTGCAGACCGGGTTGACGCGCAATATTGCCGCAAATGATCGGGCGGGTCTCGATGCCCTTCTTGTTAAGCGCCGTAGTGATGTCGTCTACGTCGAACGGAGCATTGGAAGAGACAGTGATCGGAAACCCAAACCAAGAATGATAGCCTCCAGCTGTCTCGGATTGAAGTTGCAGGAGTTCTGCATGCCTTTCTAGGCGATCCAGCAGCCATTGGGCACTGGTTCTTCGTGCGCTTACATACCCATCGAGTTTCGGCAATTGCACCATCCCCATGGCGCCCTGAAGCTCCGTCGCGCGCAAATTATAGCCGAGGTTCACGAACAGGAACCGTGGGTGGATGTTCGGGTATCGTCGACGCCAATGCTCTTGATCCTCGACCTCGCGGATCCAGCCGTGAGCGCGCAGTATACGCATCAATTCGGCGTCATCAGCACCTTGGGCGATGGTTATACCACCTTCGAGAGTTGTCATGTGGTGCGAAAAATAGAAACTGAAGGTACCGAAGCGGCCAAAGGCGCCGACAGGTGAGCCCCCGAAAGAGGCGCCGAGCGCTTCACAGCAATCCTCGATCAGAACCAGCTCATGGTTGTCGCAAATAGTGCTGATGGCATCCATGTCGCAAGGGTTGCCATAGACATGGACGATCATGACCCCCCGTGTCTTGGGGCCGATCGCCTTTTCCAAGGCGTTTGTTTCAATGTTCAGTGTTTTCGGGTCAACGTCGACGATGACGGGCACCAACCCCAATTGGATCAGCGGCCATACCGTTGTCGACCAAGAGAGGGCTGGGACGATCACTTCGTCACCTGGGCGTAACGCGTCTCTTGCATCGGGGTTGGCGAGTGCCGCGATTGCAAGAAGATTGGCCGACGAGCCGGAATTCGACACGACACCGTTCCTGTGGCCGAAGGGCGCGCAAAATGACTTCTCAAAGAC
>CAXGSZ010000159.1:0-5991 GCA_964012455.1 uncultured Alphaproteobacteria bacterium | reverse complement strand
CAGTTTCTGTCTGCCACCAAGTATCAACGATCGGGCAGCGACCGTCTCCGACGACATTGTGATACCATAGCCAGGCCTCGGGGTTGATAGGCTCCCCAACTGATCCCAATAAACGTATCGATTTCCGGCTTGTCTTTCGAACCGGCTCGTCGCCTTCACGCATGAGCGCACGGATTGCTGTCGGCGCGGTATAGTAGATGTTGACACCGTGCTTATCACAGACCTGCCAATGTCGGCTTGCATCCGGATAATTCGGCACTCCTTCGAACATCAGCGTCGTCGCCCCGTTCGCAAGCGGACCGTAGACGATATAGCTGTGACCAGTTACCCAACCGACATCCGCTGTACACCAATAAATGTCACCGTCGTGATAGTCGAAGACATACTGATGCGTCATTGACGCATAGACCAGATAGCCGCCGGATGTATGAAGAACACCTTTCGGTTTTCCGGTGGAGCCGGAGGTATAGAGGATGAATAGTGGATCCTCGGCACTCATTGCTTCGGCAGGACAATCGGCAGAGGCCTCCGCCATGGCTTCGTGATACCAAACATCGCGGCCGTCGACCCAGTTGATGTCGCCGCCCGTGCGCTTGACCACAATGACAGTTTGGATGTTACCGCACAATTCGGCGGCGGCGTCGGTATTTACCTTGAGAGGCACGCCTCGTCCCCCGCGCAGGCCCTCGTCCGCCGTGATGACTACGCTCGAATCACAGTCTTCTACCCGGCCCGCAAGCGCATCGGGTGAAAAGCCGCCAAAGACTACCGAGTGGACCGCCCCAATTCTTGCACACGCCAGCATGGCGTACGCTGCTTCCGGGATCATCGGCATGTAAATGGTGACCCGATCTCCTTTCTTGACGCCCTGGGCCCTCAGGACGTTGGCGAATTTGCAAACATGCTCATGGAGCTCGCGGTAAGTGATCTTCGCGTCTTCGCTCGGGTCGTCACCTTCCCAAATAATAGCGATCTGGTCGGCCCGCTCTCCCAAATGTCTGTCGATGCAATTGTGCGCGACGTTCAATTCCCCGTCGTAAAACCATTTGATTTCGACATTGTCCGAACCGAAGGTGACGTCCTTCACTTGCTCATACGGCTTTATCCATTCGATCCGTTTGCCGTGCTCTGCCCAGAATCCTTCCGCATCTTCGGTGGACCTCTTGTACATTTCGAGGTAACCATCGTTGTCGACATGCGCCGATTTGGCGATGTCGTTGGGGACAGGAAAATAACTTTGATCCGACATGTCAGAGCGCTCCCTCAACTTTGGAGTTGTTTGTGTTCTTTGCCAGCTTTTCGCCAACATTTGACCGGACTCTCATAATGTCAGAATTTTAGGTTACGAAACAAGTGAGCCCCGGTGGCGGATTTGGAGGCGATTAATGCTGCTGCAGCATGCGACGTGGCCGGAAGTAGAGTTTTATCTAGAATCTAATAAGGGAATTATCGTCCCGATCGGGTCTACCGAGCAGCACGGCCCAAATGGGTTGATCGGAACAGATGCTCTGACCGCAGAAGTCATTGGTCAGCGTCTGGGCGAGGCGACCGGTGCGTTTGTTGCGCCAACGCTGAATTACGGCATGGCGCAGCATCACATGGCATTTACGGGGACCGTGACGCTCCAGCCGTCGACCATGATTGCGGTGACGAAGGATATTGCTATGTCGCTGGTCCGGCACGGTTTCGAACGAATATTCTTTTTGAACGGGCACGGGGGAAACGTGAATTCGGTGAAGGCCGCGTTCAGCGAGGTTAAAAGTGAGCTGGGCGAAGCCAGGGGTCTGCGCGATAGCGGCTCAAATCATCCGCCGGACGATGTGCGACTTGAATTGCACAACTGGTGGATGGGAGAGAAGACGACCGCGTTACGAAAGTCTTTATACGGAGACCGCGAAGGGTATCACGCAACGCCTTCGGAAGTGGCCGTTACCTGGTTTTCCTTTCCGGAGCAGAAACGTGATGTTCAGCTTGGACCTCTCGAGAAGGTGACACGTGCCTATCAAGGGCCCGAAGATTTCCGCAAACTTTTCCCGGATGGCCGAATGGGTTCAGATCCTTCACTTGCGACGGCGGAAGATGGAGAGCGTCTCGTCTTGCTCGCAGTCTACGAACTGGCCGAGCGGTATCGCCAATTTCTCGGGGAGGACTAGTCTGACGTCGGAATGGCCGTGTTGGCCAAGAAAATTTCCTCATCTTCGTATTTGAGTTCCACAGGTGTCAGCGATTGACCAGCGCAGGGGCCATCCGTGCATCGGCCGTCTTCGATACGAAAGAGGGCGCCGTGTGTCGCACAGATAATCTGACTGCGTTCTTGCTTGAGAAACGTGGTATTCTTCCAGTTGAGGGGCGTTCCGGTATGCGGACATTCGTTTATATATCCGAACAATTCAGAGCCTCTGCGGACGACGAATAGTTGGGTTTTTGTTCCTTTGTGCTGCAGTTCGAACCCGCGGCTGTGACCATCCTCGATGTCTTTAAAGCGACAGAGGCGATGTTTCACGGTTTGGTTTCGCCCATCGCGCAGATCAACTGCCATTCGTCATCCGAAATCGGCATAATGGATAGTCGGGATTGGCGTACTAGCGCTAAGTTTTCGAGTTGTGGCTCCCCCTTTACGTCAGCGAGTGTGACGGGTTTCTTAAAAGGACGCAGCGCTTTCACGTCGACCATTCCGAAGCGACCCAATTTATCGGTGGGATCCGGATAGTACTCTTTTGAGATGGTCACAATCCCAACAATTCGCTTCTCGTTGACGGAGTGATAAAAGAAGGCCTTATCGCCCTTCTTCATGGCTTTCATGTTGTTCGAAGCCTGATGATTGCGGACTCCATCCCATTCTGCAGTACCGTCTTTGACCTGATCTTCCCATGACCAGGCTCCCGGTTCCGACTTCATGAGCCAATAAGCCATTTCTTCCTCCTCTGATTCGATTGATTGAGTGCCATCCGGTTAGCTTGAGTGGGTACTCTCCGTGCGGAACGGCCTGCGCAAGAGCGTGCGAACCACATCGTCGACGTCTTCGCCTTGATGCAGAATTCGTTTTACCGCATCGCAAATCGGCATTTCCACATTAAGGCTTTGCGCAAGCGCGATGACGGAGCGCGATGTGTCGACACCTTCGGCGACAGAGCGGCGCTCCGCCAGTATCTCAGACAGCGTCCGGCCTTCACCGAGTGCCATGCCCAAGGACATGTTACGCGATTGTGGTCCGTTGCAGGTTAAGGTCAGATCGCCAAGGCCGGAAAGCCCCATCATCGTCTCGAATTTGGCCACCTTGGCCTGACCGAGCCGCACCATCTCGGCGATCCCTCGGGTAATTAGTGCCGCGCGCGCGTTATCGCCGAACTTCTTGCCGGTTACGATCCCGCAGGCAATGGCCAGGACGTTTTTAACAGCGCCGCCGATTTCAGCGCCGACCGGATCGTTCGAAAGGTAGGGACGGAAGCGTTCTCCGCCCAACAACTCGATCAGGTGTGAACCGACCTCCGCATTGGTACAGGCAAGTGTGACTGCCGTTGGAAGCCCCGCCGCGACCTCCTTAGCGAATGTAGGGCCGGATAGAACGGCAATTGGTTGGCCGTTGGAGGATTCGTCGATAACCTCCGTCAACAATGCGCAGGTTCCTTGCTCGATACCTTTAGCGCAAATTACCAGTGGTACGGACTCCGGTAATCCCGGGATAAGTTGCTCTGCGACTTGGCGTAGAAACTGCGATGGCGCGACCAACAGGATCGCATCCGCACCCGATGTGCTAGCAGCTAAATCAGTCGTTGCTACAATGCCGTTTTCAAGGGTGATCCCAGGAAGAAATATCGGGTTGCCGAGATTGGCGTTGATCGATACGGCAACATCGGGTTCCCGTACCCACATAACGGCCTCATGTCCGGCCCGCCGGACCACGCATGCGAGTGCGGTTCCCCACGCACCACCGCCGATAATAGAAATTTTACCCATCCCTAGCCTTGTCGCACGCCGGTTAGTTCGTCAAGCGGCCAGCGTGGCCGGGGCGCAAAATCAAGCGAATCATCAAGGTCGGCCTGAAGTCGTTCGATCCCGGCCCAGGCGACCATCGCACCGTTATCTGTACAAAGCAAAACAGGCGGTGCAACAAATCGCAGTGCTTCACGGTCCGCAATTTCCTGCAGTACATGCCTGACTGTTTGATTGGCGGCCACACCGCCAGCGACAACAAGCGTGGATCCCTTTGGGAAATGGTTCTTAAATTGTCTTATGGCGTTCATCGTACGGTCCCCGACGACTTCGGCGGCCGCATATTGAAACGAAGCGGCGATATCCTTTACGACCTTAGCGTCTTCGGTTTCACCATCAAGCCTCTCTACTAGTTTTCGAACGGCTGTCTTGAGTCCGGAAAATGAAAAATCGCAATTGGGCCTTCCGGCCATCGGCCGAGGCAACGGATATGCGTCAGGTGATCCGGTTCTGGCGGCCGCTTCTATTGCTGGTCCGCCCGGGTATGGGAGGCCGAGCAAGGCGGCGGTCTTGTCGAATGCTTCTCCGATCGCATCGTCGACGGTCGCTCCCAGGATTTGATAAACTCCCGGTCCTTCCACGACAACGAACTGGCAATGTCCGCCTGAAATTAGTAAGGCAAGGTAGGGAAAGGGCACTGTATCGGTAAGCCGGGCGGTTAAGGCGTGGGCCTCCATATGATGGACGGCCGCGAACGGAATATCATGAACCAATGCGATCGATTTGGCTGCCATCAAGCCTACCATGACGCCGCCGATCAGCCCTGGACCTGCCGTGGCGGCAACACCGGTCAGGTCATTGAATTCCACATCGGCTTCTTTGAGAGCGGATCGAATAATTTCCGGCAGATGTTGTAAGTGACTGCGTGCGGCGATTTCAGGGACGACACCTCCATATGGACGATGCTCATCGAGCTGCGAAAGGATGATGTTGGAGCGAATGGTTCCATCATTCGACACGATCGCCGCTGCTGTTTCGTCGCACGAAGTTTCGATTCCCATCAAAAGCATGATATTGCGCTTTTAGGGCCTACAGATTGGCTGTGCAAACATCTTTCGGAAGCTGCGCTAAAGAAGTACAAGAGCAGCATGGCGGGACACCTTATCAAGTTGGGAACGCGGGGGTCTCCTCTCGCCTTGGTTCAAGCTGAAGAGGTGCGGGACAAGCTGCTGGCTGCTCACACTGGGCTTCAAGTCGAAATCGTTAAAGTGTCGACAATCGGTGACCGGATCCAGGATCGGACACTCGCGGCGATTGGTGGGAAGGGGCTCTTTACCAAGGAGATCGAACAGGCGTTATGCGACGGTGATGTTGATGTGGCAGTTCATTCCGCAAAGGATATGCTGACAGAGTTCCCACCAGGATTGGTTCTGGGCCCCATATTGGAACGACAGGATGTCCGAGATGTTCTGATCTCTAGGAGCGGGTCGAGTTTGGGTGACCTCGAGGACGGCGCTTTAGTCGGGACGTCGTCTCTGCGCCGTCAGGCGCAAGTGCTTGCCTTTCGGCCCGATCTTAAAGTTATTCCGTTTCGAGGGAATGTTCAGACGCGGCTCCGCAAGATGGAGGAAGGGCAGGCCGACGCAACGCTATTAGCGCTCGCAGGGCTTGTTCGTTTGAAGAACGAACGTGTTGCCACGGAAATCATTGAAACCGATAGGTTGTTACCCGCGGTTGGTCAGGGGGCGATCGCGCTTGAGTTGCGGGAAGACGACTCCGAGACAGCTAAGCTGTGCGAGGCGTTGAATGACACCACGACGGCTTTAGAAGTGACCGCAGAACGGGCGATGTTAGCGAAACTCGATGGCTCTTGCCGGACCCCGATTGCGGGTTTGGCAAAACTCGACCCTGACAATCTATCGATATATCTGCGCGCCCTTGTTGCCAAACCGGATGGATCCGTTGTCCATGAGGTCGAACGAAAGGGTACGATCGGGGATGCAGCGGAAATTGGAGCCGACGCGGGGCAAGAGCTGAAAAGGAAAGCCGGCCCAAATT
>CAXGSZ010000158.1:0-5997 GCA_964012455.1 uncultured Alphaproteobacteria bacterium | reverse complement strand
CCTGGCACCACAAATCTCTATATGCCGGCGGGGCGCGTTACCCCCGCCGACCTGATTGGCGACATCAACGACGGTTTTTACGTGACCGAGTTGATGGGATCCGGCATCAGCAATGTTACCGGCGATTACAGCCGCGGCGCCTCAGGTTTCTGGATTGAGAGCGGGACCATTTCCTACCCCGTCAGCGAAGTGACCATTGCCGGCAATCTGAAAGATATGTTCCTCAATATGACCCAGGCCGACGACCTGCGCTTCAAATATGGCACAGATGCCCCGACTATTCGGATCGAGGGCATGACCGTGGCAGGAAATTAGCCCGTGAGTAACAACACCTTCTGCATCAAACTGCTACCAGGAGACGGTATCGGCATCGAGGCCATGGACGTCTGTCTCGTGGTGCTGGCGAAACCCGAAGAGAAGACCAAGGCCTTCGCGCCCGCGACCGGGACACTGTCCGCAGGCGCCAAGTGTTAACAGGCGTTTGGCAGCGACCTACCGGAGGAGGCGCTAAGCAAATCGGGCATGGCCAACGCCATCCTGCTCAGCGCCTGCCGTTAGCCGAAAATCCGAAAGGGAGACAGGACCGGGATCGCGCCGCAGATAGAATTATGCGAGCATTTCGACCTGTTCGCCAGTGTGCGGCCAATCCGCGCCATTCCTGGTATGCCCGTACCACTCGCCGATCCTTGGGCCAAGGACATCAACCTTGTGATACTTCGCGAATCCACGGAAAGGCTCTTCAAGGGACGCAAGAACCGCGAAATTACGGGTGACAAGGAAGCCCGCGAAACCCAGATCATCAACCGCGTGACTTCAGAGCGACTATTCCGTTTCGCCTTCGATATCGCCCGCGCCCACAAGGTGCACGTCGGACCACCACTATATCAACGTGATGGCGCTCGACCTTGTGCACCGGCCCTGGGATTTCGACGTCATGCCGGCGGAGAATATGTACGGTGATAACATCTCCGACCTAGCGGCCGGATTGATCGGCGGTATGGGTTTCGCACCATCGGCCGATATAGGTGACGGGCATGCGATCTTCAAACCTTAGCACGGCACAGGACCGGATATCGCGGGGAAAGGCAAGGCCAACCCGACCGCGACGATCCTTTCAATGGCGATGATGCTGGACTGGCTCGTCCGACGGCAACAACGCGGTGCTGGAGCGAATCTAGCCACCCTACAACCGCGCGAGACAGGCCGACGCGGCGGCATTGATGATAGAATCAACGTCGATGCCGACGGCCTTGTAGAGATCGGGGATGTCCGCTGACTGGCCGTAACTTTCGACGCCGAGCGGCGCCACGCGTTGGCGGCCGACGGAGCCGATCCAAGACAGGGTTGCTGGATGGCCGTCAAGCACGGTGACCAGTGCCGCGCGCGGGTCCATTACCGAGAGCAATTCCTCGATATGGGAGCGTACGTTTCGGCCCTGCTCGCGTTCGCGGCGCGCCCGCATCCAATCCTCATGTAGCCGGTCCGGCGAGGTGATCGCCAGCAGCCCCGCTCCCGGTACATCGTCAAGCAAAGCCTCGTGCGCTTCCATCACCTCCGGCGCGATGGCACCGGTATAGACGACCGCCAATTCCGCACCCGGTGCCGGCGGGCAAAGCCAGTAACCGCCCCGACAAATCTGGTCGTGCAACGTATCCGTCATCTCACGCGCCGGCTGCGCGATCTGGCGCGTCGACAGGCGAAGATATACAGAACCGCCGTCATCCGCCTGCATATAGCGAAATCCCCATGCCATGATCGAGGCCAGCTCGTCGACAAAGGCCGGCTCGAAATAGGCGAGCCGATCAAGGCCGATGCCGACAAGCGGCGTGCCAACCGACTGATGCGCCCCACCTTCCGGTGCCAACGTAATTCCCGACGGCGTGCCGACGACCATGAAGCGCGAATCCTGATAGCAGGCATAGAACAACGAATCGAGGCCTCGATTCACAAACGGATCATAGAGCGTGCCGATCGGAAGGACCCGCGCACCAAACAGCGGCGCCGCGAGGCCGGCCGCCGAAAGCATCAGGAACAGGTTGTTCTCGGCAATCCCAAGCTCGAAATGCTTGCCCGTGTGCATGCGTACCCATTTCTGCATCGACGCGACCTGTTCCTCGCGGAACACGTCAGCGCGCTCCTTACGGCTGAAGATACCCTGCTGGTTGACCCAGGGTCCGAGATTAGTCGACACCGTGACATCCGGCGACGTCGTGACGATGGCGCCCGCTAAATCCTCGTCATGACGGGCTATATCATAGAGGATCTGGCCGAAAGCGAACTGCGTCGCCCCTTCCTCCGCGGGCTTGATCTCGAACCACTTCGGTACGGCAACCATAGGTGCCTTGTGCCGCCGGTTCTCGACCGTCGCAAAGGGCACCGTCTCGAGAAAATCTCGCAAATCTTCCGCCGGCGCGTCGAGGCCCGCGAAGGGTTCCCACTCGGCCCCTTCGCCAACCCGCATGTGTTCCTTGAATTCCGCCATCTGGTCGACACTCATGAGACCGGCGTGATTGTCCTTGTGGCCCTGAAGCGGCATGCCGAAGCCCTTGATAGTGTATGCCACGAAGCATTGCGGCCGATCTTCGTCACCGGCCTCATAGAAAGCCTCGAGGATGGATTCCATGTCGTGCCCCGCAAGGTTCGTCATCAGGGCGTGCAATCCGTCATCGTCGTGATCGTCAAGTAATGCCTTCAGACCAGACGTGCCGCGCAGATCACGCTTCAGGTGCTCGCGCCAGGCGGGGCCCCCTTTGAAGGTTAGCGCTGAATAGAGGTCGTTAGGGCAATCGTCGATCCAGCGCATTAACGCTTCCCCAGCGGGTCCTTCGAACGCGGCTTCGAGCTTCTTGCCATATTTCAGAGTCACGACGTTCCAGTCCATGGTCCCGAAGAAGTCCTGAATCTTAGTGAACAGGAATTCGTTGATCACGCCGTCGAGGCTCTGCCGGTTGTAGTCAATGATCCACCAGAGGTTTCCGACCTTCTGTTTCCAGCCTTCGAGCAACGCTTCGAACACATTGCCTTCATCGAGCTCCGCGTCACCCATCAGGGCAACCAACCGGCCTTTATGCACACCATCCGCCATACGGCCATGGGTGTGGGCGTAGTCCTGAACAAGCGACGCGAACAGTGTTGTCGCAACACCGAGCCCAACTGAACCGGTCGAAATATCGACATCGTTGGTATCCTTGGTCCGAGAGGGATAGGCCTGCACACCGCCGAGCGAACGGAAATTCTCCATCTTATCCTGTGTCTGGCGGCCAAGCAGATACATCAAGGCGTGAAAAACCGGACTCGCGTGCGGCTTGATGGCAACTCGGTCCTCAGGCCGTAGCACATCCATGTAGAGCGCGGTCAGCAGGGTCACCGCAGAGGCACAGCTCGCCTGATGGCCGCCGACCTTCAACCCGTCGCGCGACGGACGCAGATGGTTCGCGTTATGGATCATCCAGGCTGAGAGCCAAAGTGCCTTCTTTTCGATTTCGGTCAGCAACTGCAAACGCTCGGCTGGAACGATGGTATTGCTGTTGGGATCAACGAGGCATAGCGGCGTCGACATGGCAGAGGCTCCCCTAATTTTCCGCAAGATAACGCGAACGACGTGGATGATCCTTGCGGATAATGTCCATTTTAGGCAATAGTATGCAAGGTTCTGCCTAATATTTATTGATAATCGAAAAATCATGCCTCAAAATCAATTAGGCGCGATAGATCGGCGAATTCTCGCCGTTCTACAGGAGAATGCCCGGGTGACCAATGTTGAACTCGCGGAAGCTTCCGGTGTATCCGCCTCGCCCTGCTGGCGACGGGTGCGCGAACTGGAGCGTACCGGCGTCATTTCTCGCTATGTCACCCTGGTCAATCCTTCGTCGGTTGGCCTACCGGTCAGCGTTTTCATTCAAGTTTCACTCGAAAAACAGGTTGAAACCGCCCTTGAGGATTTCGAAAGGGTCGTCCTCGAACGACCCGAGGTCATGGAGTGCTATCTTATGACCGGCGATGCGGATTACCTTTTGCGCGTTGTCGTCGCCGACCTCGAAGCTTACGAGCGATTCCTGATGGACCATCTCACACGCATTCCGACAGTCGCAAATATCCGATCCAGTTTCGCCCTCAAACAGGTGAAATATCGCACTGCGCTACCACTTGAGGCCGCCACGGCCGACTGATTGAGCTCTTGCGCCTTGCTTTTGGCGCGAGTGGGGCTACTCTTGCGGCCAATTGCGGGGTGGCGTGACCTGCCCCTGGCATCCGACTGGAGATTACGTGGCTAAGGAAGAACCCATCGAATTTAACGGCACGGTGACGGAAGTGTTGCCGAACGCCATGTTCCGAGTAGAACTCGAAAACGGACACCAGATCCTCGCCCACACTTCGGGGAAAATGCGCAAGCACCGCATCCGCATCCTACAGGGCGACAAAGTGACAATTGAGATGACACCCTACGACATGTCCAAAGGACGCATCTCCTACCGCTTCAAGTAAGCGCACTTCCGTGACAACATGTCAGGTTCCGTTATTTGCCGGTTCGTGACGCGCGATCCCCAACTTGACCAGCCAGGCGAGCGTTCGCTCGACACGGCTGCGCTCACGTTCCGGCCAATCCGCAGCAACATCTGAGATCCGGTCCACAGCCTGCAGCCGTGATAACAAGCGGGGTAGATCCTCGGGCGCCAACAAATGTACTGGTACGAACATATTCATGCGATGGCGCAGCCGATCAGCGAGAACGGCAGCGGCGCGGTCCGTCAAGACGATCGCATCATCGGGCATCAGCCGAAAGGACGGAAAGCCACGAAACACCCGGTAGGGATCCATTTCCGCCGGCCCCGTGATCGCATGCGCCGCCACGGGTTCGGAAACGACGTCACGTTCCCGCCGTTCCGCCAATTCACTCCACAACGCATCATAGGCCGGGATGACGGCCCGCCAGTCGAACATGTCCTGTGCACGCCGTCGCCCGGCCGCACCCATGCATTTCCTGAGCGCAGCATCATCGGCCAGACGGCCGATCGCTTCAACTGTTACATCAATGTCCACGGCAACCGATTGGCTGACACCGGCAAGATATTCGCCATAAACATCTTCACCCGCGAGATAACGACGGGCGGGCTCCAGACCGGCGCCGGCGTCTGGAGCGACGGTCGGGATCAGGAACCCGTCTGCGCCGTTGCGTACCGTATCGCGATAGCCGTCCCAATCGCTGATCACCGCCGGCAGACCCGCAGCCATCGCTTCAATCGGGGTCAGACCGAAACTCTCCTGCACGTTATCGACAAGCGAGACGAAGATATCCGCACCCGCCCAGAGCGCATCCGGGAAATTTGGATCGTCATTCTCGACAAAACGGACCGCGGCATTCTCGCAAATAACAGCCGCCGCTTTTTGATAGTCGTTGCGAAAGGCCTCGCCAGTAAAATAGCCATAGAAGACGATATGGAGACGCCCCGGCACGCCTGCGGCCTGTCGCCGCGCAGCAACACGTTCCGCCGCTAACAGCAGCGGCAGAGGATGCGCCTTGTTGTGATATGAGAGCCGGCCGTAAAACAACACGACAACATCTTCCGCATCCGCGCCGAGCACTAGGCGCTGTGCCGCGCGCATTCCATCGCCCGTTAGCGCCGAGAAACGCGCGGTATCAATGCCGAGTGGAATCACCGGCAACTGCGCCGGCGGCAATGCGGCGCCCTGGCTCGCGGCCTCCCAAAGCGATTCGACAACGCCCCGAATGGCCCGCGACGGACAGACCACGGCATCCCAGCTTTGCAACGATTGAGTGATTGCCGTCGCGACGGTCCCCATCACCTGCATCGACGACATCGTATGACTGAGGCCGCAAACCGAATAGGCCTGCGGTCCTGCCTTCATACGCCGGGCAATTAGCCCATTGATGTTGGGGTCCGGCCGAAACAAGGTGCCGGCACCGACTGTCTCGAGCGGCGTATCCACGCCAAGATGGCGCCACCGGTCGGGATCACCATCGCCCTGCGCCATGTG
>CAXGSZ010000157.1:0-6002 GCA_964012455.1 uncultured Alphaproteobacteria bacterium | reverse complement strand
TCTGTCTTAAAACATTACCTAAACTAATGTAAGCTTCAAAAAATTTAGAATTTGATACTATCGCATTTCTATAACATAGAATTGCTTCATCTAAATCACCATCTTGGCTTATTTTATGGCCTAAGTTATAGTGGGCTTCTGCACAATTAGTATCTACAGAAATCGCATTTCGATAACTTTTCTCGGCCTCTTCAAATTGCCTTGTATCGATATATGAATTTCCTAGGTTACAATGGGCGGACGCATCATTTGGATCCAACTCTATCGCTTTTCTATTGAATTTTAT
This sequence comes from uncultured Alphaproteobacteria bacterium, assembly GCA_964012455.1. Classification (GTDB taxonomy): domain Bacteria; phylum Pseudomonadota; class Alphaproteobacteria; order UBA8366; family UBA8366; genus UBA6544. The sequence continues at coordinate 5,716 of CAXGSZ010000157.1, read as the reverse complement.
TACATCTCGTATTCTGTTTTTTTTCTGCGCAACCTCTGCAAGAACTTTCCAGCCAAACGGGTGGTTTGGAAAGTTTTTGGTAAGTTTTAATGAAAGTTTTTGGGCAGCGTTATATTGTTCATTTTCGACAAGGTTTAATAAATAATTTAATTGTTTATCTGGTGGGTCCTTAGCATCAATACTTAATTTTTTATATTCTTTCTCTTTTATCCATTCAAAGAGCGTCATCCCTTCTCTTTTCGCCCTTTTGCTTTCATATGCTAATTTGCCGGGCTGCATTGAAGATATGATTTTTTGAATTTTTTTTTCTAATTCCTGAGAAATCATTTATTCCCTCGAACTTTTACGTCTGCTGGACTGCCCGAACTCCTGGAACATCGTGATATTTAGAACCTTTTACGATATGGCAGGCCTAATGAGTTTTCAAATACTTGTTGTCCCGGATTTAATTGTGGGGCCTCTTTTAAGGCTGTTAGTACTAGTCGCTAATCCTTCTCCTGTTGAAAATCTTCGCGAGATTTTAGCTGCCGTGAGGTTAGCTCCAGTATGCCGCCGCAGTAGACTGCCCACGAATTCACGTGATGGCCGGCTTGCGTCTGGAAGGGGTGACGGGTACCGCCCTCTAATGACACCTACGGAAAAAATAATCTCTCCTACGCCGCAGGCCAAGCGTCAAAAGCCGGCCGCAAAATCGTTATTAGGCCGTTAAACACCCGCGACCTACCTGGCTATGTTTTAAATTGCCAGGCCGACGCGCACAGAGTGATCAAGACGGTTGCTTAGCACAATCTACTAGTGCAGTTGGATTTGTATCGTTTGCAAATCGTTGAAGGCGACTGGGCAAGATAAATACACCAGTACATAAACAAAATTGTCCATTTCCAAATAGCCGGCGGCCCTGGACGCCAGGAACCGGATATCGGCGAGATCAACCATCCCTATCTCTTTGACTTAATCGAAGAATTGGGTTCTGACGGCTGGATCGGCTACGAGTATCAGCCGGAGGGTGAAACTACCGCCGGCCTTGGTTGGGCGAAAAGATATCTCGACTAAGACCAGGTACGCCAGAATCGTCACCGTTATCATTTCGGATGTCCCAACTATCCGAGTTAACTCGGATAGTTGGGACATCCCTTGAAGCAGACGCCGGCGCTCGACCGAATGGCCGCCAACGGAATTTGTTTTTCGACCGCCTATACACCGTGCCCGATCTGTGTGACAGCGCGCGCATCCTTAGCCACCGGCCAGCATGTCCATGAGATCAAATAATGGGACAATGCCCAAGCCTATGCAGGCAGCATCCCGAGGTGTGCACAGTATCTACGCGGCGCCAGGCGGCCGGTCAAAGCTATCGGCAAGATGCACTACCGCAGGTTTGAAGATCCGCTAGGCTACGACCGCGCCGCGCTGAACCAGTATCACGCCTTCGCCCCGCCGACGGGCAGTTTTATGATCCGAAAAGGCCGCTACAAGTACCACTACTACGTCGGATATCTGCCTGAGCTCTTCGATCTCAAAGGCGATCCAAAAGAGCTTCGCGCCCGCCTCGGTCCGGAAGAAATGGACGCCGTCGCTAAGACCGCGCAGGCTGCTCTCATTGAGTGTCAAGGTCATCTCAAAAAGCGAAGAATGTCAGCGCACTGGGAACGACCCCGGTGCCGAGTTACGGTCATTCATAATCGGCGTTATTCCTTGCCCGGCTCGAAATCCTCGGGCGGTATCGCGATCAACAGGCTGCAGGGCAGACGATCGATCAGGTTCTTACCAATGCGCTTGCGCCACCACCGGTCGAGCCCACCTAGCCGTCGCGTGCCAATCACCACGAGGTCCGCGTCGAAATCGCGCGCGGCGTTCTCGATTTCGTCCACTGGATCCCCGTAACCGATGCTGCCGGTACACTCCACGTGCCGGCGCTCGCGGATACGCTCAACACCCTCATCCAATAGTTTCTTGACCTCCGAGTGTTCTTCACTAACCACTTCAGAAGTGTTGACGCCGCCCGCCATCGGCATTGCCGCGGAGGATCGGATAACCGCCAGAAGACGCACTTCGGCATTGGTGATCTCCGCGAGTTCCGTACCTTGACGCAAGGCGCGCCGATACTCCGGACTGCCGTCATAGGCCATCAGAATTCTTTTATACATAGCGTTATCTCCCCCGCGTTTGACTGAGTATCCACGCCGGTATCAGAGCAAGCAAGTAGACGATCGCGAGAATCCAGAAACCATCCTGGAACGCCCGGGTAATGCCCTGGGCATAGACCACCTCGCCAAGAAAGTGCAGAGCGCCCGGCTGCTGCAAGGCCTCCGCGACGCCAGCTTCATTCAACAGACGTGTCACATTTTCGAGCAATTCGTGGCTCGCTGCGTTGGCCGGATTCTGCGTCGCGGCGAGGGCGTCATTGTGATAGTGAGTGCGCTGATCAACAAAGACGACCCAGGCATTCGTGCCGAGCCCGCCGCCGGTCTGTCGCACAAAATTCACCGTGCCCGCGCCGCCATTCAGTTTCTCTGGCGGCAACGAGCCAAGCGCCGTATTCATGATAAAGGGTTGGACGAAGGTTGTCCCGAAACGCCCGATGGCGCCGAAGAAAATCACCAACAGGAATGGTGTATTCACGTCAGCCCAGGCCATTGGCAGGGTGCCGATGGCGAGAATAAAGAGCCCGAACATCATCGCTTTCCCGGGCTCCAGCTTGTCGGCAAGATGTCCGGTGAACGGCACCATGCACACTGCCAGCAGCATGCCCGGCAGCAGACTGAGACCGGCATCGAGCGGCGTCAGCCCCTGCACCAGCTGGGTGAAAACAGGGAATGAATAGGTCGTTGTGAAGTTCCCAATACCTGAGAAGAAGGTCACGAACAGGACGATCACAAAGTGCTTGTTCTTGAAGAGGGAGATATCTACCAGCGTTGCCCCGGACCGGCGCTGGCTCCTGACGAAACCAATCCCGGCGGCGGTTCCCAGCAGGATCAATCCGATAATGTAGTCCGACCCCCAGCCCTTGCGGGGGCCGTCAGTCAGGATTGTCATGATGCAGAACAGCGTCACGGCAATCAGCGTGAAACCGATCCAATCAAAAGGCTGTTTGGCGTCTTGGCGCACGGAAGGCAGGAATATCAGGCCCAGCGGCAATGCGAGCAAGACCATCGGAAGCGGCAGCCAGAAGATGTAGCGCCAGCTCAGGACCTCCAGTGCCAGTCCACCGATAGGCGGGCCCATCGCGACCGCCAGGACCAGCCCCATAGAATAGACACCCATTGCAAACCCACGCCTGTCCTGCGGAAAGACCTGGAATACGGTAACCATGACAAGAGGCTGAATGACCCCAGTCGCAGCGCCCTGCATAACCCGGCCGGCGACAAGCATGTCGAAACTTTCCGCAAACCCTGCAACGAAACTGCCGATGGTGAAAAGAATCAGGGTGAATACGAACCCGTAGCGCTGGCCAAAGACCGCCACGACCCAGGCATTCAGAAGTTGGCAGGTTGTCATGGCCACGTTGAACGCCGTCGCGAGGAGTTGCGCCTGGTCCTGGCCGACGCCATAGGCGCCCATGACGTCGGGCACGGCGACGTTCACAATCGTTCCGGACAGGACCATGATAAAGGAGGCGCTCATGCCGGAGAGCGTCACGAACACACGGTAAGGTCTGCCGAAGCGACCGAATAGATCGTCGACGGTCTCAGTCGGTAACGCCATTCTAGCGACGGTCCTTGCCCTTCGCCCGCCGACCTAACATCCATGCGGGCCATATCCCAATCAGATAGGCCGCCACCAGCACCCAGAAACCATCTTGGAAACCCAAAGTCGCCCCCTGGGCATGCACGACCTCTCCGAGATAGTGCAGCGCGCCCAATTGCTGGACTGGTTCGGAGACACCGCCCTCACGCAATATCCGCCCGACATTATCGAGCAGCTCGCGGCTGGCTGCATTGTCCGAGCTCTGCGTCGTGGTGAGGATCTCGCTGTGGTAATGGGTCCGCATTTCGAGAAAGACGACCCAGGCATTGATACCAAGCGACCCGCCGAGCTGGCGGATGAAGTTCATGGTGCCCGCGCCGGAGTTCAGTTTTTCCGGCGGTAGCGTTCGCAAGGCGACAGTGATGATGAATGGCTGCGTCAGACTAACCCCAAGCCGGTTGACGATGCCGTATATGGCGATCGCCACAAAGGCGGTATTAACATCTGCGTCCGCCATCGGCACGGTGCCGATGGCAAACAGAATCAGTCCCGTAATGATGGCGTAATGGGCGCTGATCTTGTCCGCCAGGCGCCCCATGAACGGCAGCAGGGCCACTACAACGACACCGGACGGCAACAGCACCAAACCGGCATCGAGCGGCGTCATGCCCTGCACCAGTTGGCCGAAGACCGGGACGGCATATGCCATCGCGAAGTTGCCTAGACCGAAGATGAAGGCGACCCCCATGGCCCAGGCGAATTCCCGGTTGCGGAACAAGGCCAAATCCATCAATGGCGCGGGGCTTTTCAGTTGCGAATAGACAAAGGCTGCCGCCGAGAGGGCCGAGACCGTGAACAATCCGAGGATATAGTTCGATGACCATCCTTCGCGCTGACCGTCGGTTAGTCCTGTCATGAGGCAATAGAGCGTGATGACCATGAGCGCATAGCCGGTCCAGTCAAAGGGGCGGTTTACCTCCTTACGGTCGGACGGCATCAGGAACATACCCGCTGCAAACGCCAGACCGACGATGGGCAACGGCGCAATGAATATGTAACGCCAGTCGAGGATCTCCATCGCGAGACCGCCGAAGACCGGTCCCATCGCGACAGCCAGCATCAGCGCCATACTGTAGACGCCTGCCGCGAAGCCCCGCTTCTCCTGGGGAAAAACCTGAAATATCGTCACCAGGATCAAAGGCTGGATGATCCCCGAGGCAATTCCCTGCAGGACACGTCCGAAGACGATCATACTGAAGTCCTGGGAAAACCCACCGATAATGCTGCCGACGGTGTAAATGATCAGCGCGGCGGCGAATCCGTAGCGTTGTCCTAGAACGGCGACCACCCAGGCGTTCAGCAGCTGGCTCGCCGTCATCGAGACATTGAAAGCCGTCGCCATCAGTTGTGCCTGATCCTGCCCGATGCCGAACGCGCCCATGACATCCGGTACGGCCACGTTCACAATCGTGCTGGACACCACCATGATAAACGACGCCATCATGCCCGCCGCCATAATGAGAGGTACGTAGGCACGGCCGAACCGGGCGAAAAGATCCTCGACAGTCTCCGGCCTCATTGGGAAGGCCTCCGGTGGCGCATCAAAAGTGCCGGGACAATCGCGGCCAGGAATCCGATGGACAGCACCAGGAAGCCGTCCCGAAACCCGAGCGCACTGGCTTGCGCATGAACGACCTGGCCAAGGAAATGCAACGCTCCCGATTGATACTCACCCGCCGCCAGGCCGATCTCTTCAAGTAGCCGCCGGACGCCTGCAAGCCATTCCATACTCGCCTGATTGGCCGAGCTTTGCGTCGCAGCGAGCGCATCGCTGTGAAACTGCGTGCGGATCTCCAGGAAGACGACCCAGGCGGCGGTCCCAAGAGACGCGCCGAGCTGGCGGAAGAAGTTGAGTGTCCCGGCGCCAACCTCAAGCTTATCCGCGGGTAGGCTCGAGAGTGCCGTGCGAGTCACGAACGGCAAATTGACGCTCATTCCCAACCGCATGAAGACGACGAACAACACAATATGG